>JACPNS010000005.1:176424-212216 GCA_016185345.1 Solirubrobacterales bacterium
GAGGACCAGAAGCACTTTGCCGGCGCCCTGCGCGACGACGGCTTCACCGTCCTCGAACACACCCGCCCGCGCTCGCGTTTCCGAGAAACTTGCTCGGCTCTGGCGCGAAAGCCGTCCCTCTTCCGAGACGCGCTTCACCGCTCGATCAAAGAGCTGATCAGCGCCGTCTTCTGGGTGGACCTGAAGCCGCTCGTGCTCGATGAGCTGGCACAGGGCGAGTTCGATGTCGTCGTCGTCGAGAGCTCGTTCGCTGCCTTCTGGCGCGACGAAATCGATACCGAGCTTCCCGTCGTCCTCGTGACGCACGAGATCGAGAGCGTCCACCTGCTCGCCAAGGCCGCGCGGATTCAGGGCGTCGGGGGCTTCATCCGTTACCTGAACGCCGCGCGCGTCCGTCGCTCAGAGCAGGAGTGGTCGGTGCGCTTTGACGCGGTCGTCGTCGTCTCGCGCGACGAGGAGCGACTGCTCGAATCGATCGTCGGCACCGGCCGACTCTCGCGCACCTACGTGGTCGGCAACGGCGCCGACGTTGGACCGATCGATCAGATCCCCGCCGACCCCGACAAACATCGCGTGCTTTTCACCGGGACGATGGCCTACCCGCCCAACGCGGTCGGCGCCGAGTGGTTGGCGCGAGAGGTCTGGCCGCTCGTGCTCAGCGAAGAGCCCGATGCATCGCTGGCGATCGTCGGCTCGATGCCGAGCCGCGCGACGCGCGCGCTGGCAGCATTGCCGGGGGTCTCGATGCACGCTGACGTCCCCGACATGGACCCGTATTTCGCGGACGCGTCCGTATGCACACTGCCGATGCTCGAAGGCGGCGGAACGCGCTTGAAGCTGGCCGACGCCTTTGCCGCCTCACGCGCCGTCGTCTCGACGACGAACGGAGCCACAGGACTCGAATGCCGAAACGGGCACGAACTGCTGATCGCCGACTCACCAGAGGACTTCGCACGCGCAATCGTGCGACTGCTGCGCGACAGTGAACAGCGCGCGCGGCTCGGCCGAAACGGACGGGCGCTCGTCGAACGGCTCTACGACTGGGACAAGCTCGGGGTCGAACTCGCAACATGCCTGCAAGAGGTCGTTGCAGGCAGCAAAACAACTCCGATCAGGGTCGTAGTCTCTGACGCCTATGCGTGATGGACAGCACACAAGGTGAGCGACACCAGCGATCTTCTCGGCAGTCTCCCGCTATTTGAGACGCTCAACACGCGCGAGCTCGCAGAGCTCGTAGCAGTGGCCGTTCCGCGCTCATTCGACCGCGGCGAGGTGATCTTCCAAGAAGGCACCCAGGGCGACGTCATGTACGTCATCCGCAAAGGGCGCATCCTGATCAAGCGCGAGCACGCTGGCGGCCGAACGATCGCTCTCACAGAGATGGGCCCGGGCGACCTCTTCGGCGAGCTGGCGATTTTCGACAAAGAGGCCCGCTCGGCTACGGCCGAGTGCATCGAGAAGACCAAGGTGGTTGCGCTCACCTCGGGTGACGTATCGCGCGTGCTCACGCGCAACCCCGAGATCGCCGTCAAGCTCCTGCAGCAGCTCAGCCGCCGCATCCGCGCAGCAAACTCACGCATCGGCGACCAGTACTTCCAGTCCACAGAAGGCCGCATCGTCAATGTCGTTCTGGGGCTTGCCGAGCAGCAGAACGGCAACGTCATGGCCGGCAGCTTCGTGCGCGCCAACCAGTCCGAGATCGCCCAGCTTGCCAGCACTTCGCGCGAGACCGTCAGCAGGTTCCTGGCCAACTGTCAGCGCGCGGATTTGCTCACTACCTACCGTGGTAGATTGCAGCTCCGCGACCCCGAAGGCATGCGCCGAATGGTCGTGTGAGGAAACAACTTTGTACGTACTGAACTTCTACTCCCCCCTCTTTGCCGACCAGCTGCGCCACGGGCGCAAGCAGGCGACGATCCGCTTGGGCGACAAGTCGCACAAGTACAAGAAGGGGCACGTCGTGATGGTCACGCTCGGCATGGAGAACTCCGCGCGCGAGAAGATCTTCGAAGCCGTGATCGACTCAGTGATCGTGAAGAAGGTCTACGACCTCACGCCGCGTGAGATCGAGATGGACAACCCAGAATTCCGCCTGCTCGAGGACGAGCTGCGCTTCCTGGAGCAGATCTACAACCGTGACATATCAACTGAAGACCTCGTCACGGTCGTGCGCTTCTCAGCGATCATCGAGAAGCCATCGGGCATCGCCGAGTCATACGGCACCTCGCCCGGCCAGCTCAACTGAACGCGCTGTCTCGAACCCGCGCTGCCAAGTATCTTGTCCGGTACGAGATGCCCGCCGCCAGCGAACAAACACCTTCCTTTCGCTCGACGTCCACCGAGGACTACCTGAAGGCGATTTTCAGCCTCTCGACGGCCAGCGAGACTGGCGCGTCGACCAACGACCTCGCCGAGAAGCTCGGAATCTCTGCGGGATCTGTTTCGGCGATGATCAAGCGCCTCGACGAAGACGGCCTGGTCGAGCATGTCCCCTATCGCGGAGCCCGCCTGACCGAAGAGGGCCAACGAGTGGCGTTGCGCGTACTGCGCCGCCACCGCTTGCTGGAGCTGTTTCTCACCGAAGAGCTCGGCGTACCGTGGAATCGCGTACACGAAGAGGCCGAGGTTCTCGAGCACGCGATCAGCGACGACCTGATCGACCGCATCGCCACCAAGCTCGGCGACCCGGAGTTCGATCCCCATGGGGACCCGATCCCAACGCGAGACCTGGTGCTCGAAACCCGCGCCACCGAGCTGCTCCCCGACATCCCGCCAGGCACAAAAGCCAAATTTGTTCGCATCTCTGACCAGAACCCAGAGATGCTGAGCTATCTCTCGTCGCTCGGCATTGCCCTGGGCGACGAGATTCAACTGATCGCGCGCGAGCCATTCGAGGGACCGTGCCGCATCCGCGCCGGCGGCGAAACGCTGACAATCGGCATCCCGCTTGCATCTGCAATGCAGGTGCAGCCCCGCATCAGCTGACAATCGCTATCATTGGGCGCAAGCCTTGGCACTCCGCACTACCGAGTGCCAAAAACACTAGAAAAACCCCTTGAACAAGCCGTTTTTGCCGGATTTCATAATCCACACGGCGCGAACGCAAAGGAACTACAGATATGGCTCTCCAGCCTTTGGGCGATCGCGTGATCGTCAAAGCATCAGAGGAAGACGAAGTAACCGCAAGCGGAATCGTCCTTCCTGACACTGCCAAGGAAAAGCAGTCCCGCGGCACAGTCATTTCAGTCGGCGAAGGCGCCTGGGATGAAGACGGCGAGAAGCGCATTCCGCTCGACGTCTCAAAGGGCGACGAGGTCCTTTACAGCAAGTACGGCGGCACCGAAGTGACCGTTGAAGGCGAGGAACTGCTGGTTCTTCGCGAGAGCGACATTCTCGCCAAAGTCGTCTAATCCACCCCCAGAGATTGAGGTAATTCAAAATGGCTAAAGAACTCAAGTTCGGCCAGGAAGCTCGCGCAACGCTGGAAGCCGGCGTAGACGCAGTTGCCAATGCCGTCAAAGTAACGCTCGGACCCAAGGGTCGCTACGTCGTGCTCGACAAGAAATTCGGCGCACCGACGATCACCAACGATGGTGTGACCATCGCGCGTGAGATCGAGGTCGAGGACCCGTTCGAGAACCAGGGCGCACAGCTCGTGCGTGAAGTCGCCACCGCGACCAACGACGTTGCCGGTGACGGCACCACGACCGCCACGGTGCTCGCACAAGCGATCGTCAAGCACGGTCTGCGCAACGTCGCAGCCGGCGCCAACCCGATCGCGCTCAAGCGTGGCATCGAGGTCGCGGTTGAACAGGTGGTCGAGGCAATCAAGAAGCGCGCCAAGGCCGTTTCAGGCAAGGACCAGATCGCTCGCGTAGCCGCCATTTCGGCCGGCGACGACGAAATCGGCGACGTCATCGCTGACGCCATCGACAAGGTCGGCAAGGACGGCGTTGTCAACGTCGAAGAGGGCCAGACCTTCGGACTCGAGCTCGAGTTCACCGAGGGAATGCAGTTCGACAAGGGCTACGTCTCCCCGTACATGGTCACCGACCAGGACCGCATGGAAGCAGTGCTCGAGGACCCGTACATCCTCATCGCAAACGCCAAGATCGGCGCCGTCCGCGAGGTACTCCCGCTGCTTGAAGCAGTGATGCAGAGCGGCAAGCCGCTGCTGATCATCGCCGAAGACGTCGAGGGCGAGGCTCTTGCCACGTTCGTCGTCAACAAGCTGCGTGGCACCTTCACCGGTGTTGCAGTCAAGGCTCCGGGCTTCGGCGACCGCCGCAAGCGCATGCTCGAAGACATCGCAATCCTCACGGGCGGCGAAGTCATCAGCGAAGAACTGGGCCTGAAGCTCGAGAACACTGCCGTTGAGCAGCTCGGCCGCGCACGTCGCGTCGTGATCGCCAAGGACAACACCACCATCATCGATGGTTCAGGTGACACCGCAGCGATCAAGGGCCGCGTCTCGCAGATCAAGAGCGAGATCGAGAACACCGACAGTGACTTCGACCGCGAGAAGCTGCAGGAGCGTCTGGCGAAGCTCGCCGGGGGCGTCGCAGTCGTCAAGGTCGGCGCTGCAACCGAGACCGAGGTCAAGGAGAAGAAGCACCGCGTCGAGGACGCACTCCAGGCCACGCGTGCTGCACTTGAAGAGGGCATCGTCGCCGGTGGTGGCGTTGCATTGCTTGAGGCACAGACCGCGATCAAGGTCGAGGACCTCGAAGACCTCGACGAGCGCACTGGCGCTCAGATCATCTACCGCGCGCTCGAAGAGCCGCTGCGTCAGATCGCTTACAACGCTGGGCTCGAGAGCTCAGTCGTCGTGAACGACGTGCGCAAGGCGAAGGCCGGCAACGGCCTCAACGCAGCAACCGGCGAGATCGTTGACCTCGTCGCCGCTGGCGTAATCGACCCGGCAATGGTCACCCGCTCGACGCTGCAGAACGCCGCGTCAATCGGCAAGAACATCCTCACCACTGAGGCGATCGTCGCTGACCTCCCTGAAGAGGGCGCGATGGCCGGTATGCCTGGCGGTATGGGTGGAATGGACATGGGGATGTAATTCCCTGTCTCACCTGTTGTTTGGGGAAGCCCTCGGTGCCTTTGGTGCCGGGGGCTTTTTCGTTTCAAGCGCTCCGTATCTGAATCACGAGTAGTGAGCGACCCCGTTCACAACTTCTTTCCGGGTTACACAATTTTCCGCCCACCTTGCGCGGCGAGTGGCCATACGCGGCGTACTGATCGCAAGATCTCCCCATCGTGCTGCGACCCGTCGCTCCCCCGGTTCACGGCGTTGAACTGGGGGAGCGCTTTCTTTTGTGAACAAGGCGATTCGCCAGCGAGTGCGAATAGCAACTTGTCCTCACTTTTAGGTTTTTGATGAACATGCCTCGCCCATTTGCTCGCCTTTCGACGGCCATCACAATCGCAGCCGCGCTCGTCCTGTGCGCGGGCGCCGTCGCGCAGGCCTCGACCAAATTCGACACGAGCTACCAGAACGCTGGCACGCTTCAGCTGCCTACGATCAAGGGCCTCTACGGACAGGTCACGCAGACCTGCGACGTGAGCGGCAAGAACCTCAACATCGCAGGACGGTTCGGCTTCAACAATCCCGGCCTGCCGGGACCGTGGTCAACCGATCAGCAGCTTGCGACCACGGCGATCAAGCTGCGCCCGCGCCAGAACATGATGCTCGGCATCGCCGAGGTGAGCTGGCGCAAGCAGCGCATCCCGACCGGGCAGATCGTCCTTGCCGAGGACTTCGACAGCCAGGGTGGGTTCGCGTACGTCACCCGCTCGCAAAGGAAGTCCCTGCGCGGCGATCTCAAGCTTTTCCGCGTCCTGCCCAACGGACGCCGCGACGCCAAGTTCGGCAACAAGGGCTACATCTCAATCACAATCGCGGGCTTTGACCGGCTTCAGCCGTTGGGCTTCCGCGTGATTGCTCTGCCGGGCAGCAAGGTCGCCGTTCTCGCGCAGACCGCTTCCAAGCAACTCGTGCTGCGCTACCTGAGGACGGGCAAACCGGACACGGACTGGGGCGCCAAGGGCATCGTCGAACTCCCCGCCCCAGCGGCCTACGGGGGCACGCCGCTGACGGCCGTTGACTCGGCAACGATGACGCCCGACGGCGGCATGCTGATCAGCGCCAACAGTCTTCCCGGCAATCCGACCAGCGGCGTGCTGGGCGTCCTGAAGTTGACCCGCAATGGAAAGCCGGACCCGAAGTGGGCCAGGAGCGGCTACTGGACTCCGCCGGCCGCTGGCAAGCCCAAGCGCATCACTTCGGGATACACGACGCCCGGTCAGACGCTGATCACATCGATCCGCAAGAGCGGCGACTACGCCGTCCTCTACGCCGACGCTGCCAACACAGAGGTCGGAGTTGCCTCCGAGCTCAAGCTCGCCTACGTGGACAAGGACAGCGGCGTCACGACCCTCTTCAACGAGAAGGCCGGCTACTACTCCAACGGCGGTGACGGCGGATTTCCGGACGCAAATCCCTGGATCCTCCGTGAAAGCAGCGCCGGAACGATCTTCGCCCACGCGCAGAGCTTCTACGGGAGTCCCGGCGGCACGCTTCTCGGCGAGGCCGCACGCTTCAGCGCTGACGCTGACCAACAGGTTACCCAACAGGATCTGAGCAACGCAGGGTTTGCGACCGGCGACTTCGCCGTTGACCCGGCAACCAAGTTCCTCTACTTCTGCGGCTCGATCGGCGTGACTTCCACCAAGACCAAAGACGCCCGGAAGCGCGAGCAGCGCAAGACGGTCGCGGTTCGCCGCATCAAGCTCTAACGAGCCGGCAGCACGTCGGCCATCGGTAACGGGTCAACGCCCAGCGCCGAAAGATCCCCGGTGCCGCGAGCGCCGAGGATCGAGTCCTGCAAGAGCGCAACCTGATCCCACGTGGCCAGCGCGGCCTGGCGGAAGCGCTTCTCCTGCCAATCGAGAGCCTTGCGTGAAATACCTGTCGGCAGATGCAGCAGCGGCTTCTGCGCGCCGAAGTGGCGCATCACAATCCGGAGTATCTGATCCTGGGTGAGCGCGTCCGGACCGGCGAGCGCAATCGGCGCGCCCGGGGTTGCGATGCCCTTGAGCAGCGTCGACGTGACCGCGTCGGCTGCGTCATCGGCCCAGATCGGCTGGAAGGCCGCCTCGCCGTTTCCGATCACCGGCATCAGTGGTAGCTTCGCGAGTTCGGACATCAGCTTGATCCATGGATCATCGGGCGCGTAAATCACGCCAGCCTCGAAAATCACGGACTCAAGCTCGGACTTTCGGATCGCCTCGGTGGCGAGCGCCTGCATACGAATGAATCGGCTGGGCGAGCTCTTGGAGGCATTGAACGAGCTGACGTACACAAAGCGCTTCACTCCGGCGCGCTTGGCGGCGTTGAGCAGGCGAAACGTCGCGAGTCCGTTGAGCTCTTCGATCGTTCCGCGTTGTTGGTCGCGGGTTGTTGCAGCGAGGTGTATGACGGTGTCAACGCCGCGGAGCGCGCGGTCAAAGCCCGAGCGATCGGCCAGATTGCCGAGCGCGATCTGCACCTGCACGCGGTTCGGGCCGAGCCTGCGCGGCTCGCGAACGAGGCAGCGAACCTGTTCGCCAGATCCCAGCAGCCGCTGTAGTAGCGGCCGGCCGAGGGTCCCGGTTGCTCCAGTCATGAGGATCATCAGACGGGAGACTATGAACTACGGGTTACCAGCGGCCTCAAGCGCTGCGATTGCTGCGGTGCTGTCCTCCACATTGAAGGTGACGTGCCGGCCGCTGGTCAACGTGAGCCGAATCGCGGTGCCGGATCGCAACGAGAGCTTCAAGCCGGTCAAGGGCGACCACCAGATTCCGAACATCTGGTCCCAGGGCGAGATCTCGACCGGTTCAGCTCGCTCTATCTGCTCGAGCGACCAGTGGAAACGTGGGAATCCGAAAACGCCGAACCGCACCGAGACGCCCGTCGGGCCGATCGTTGACCGCAGGCTCGATGACGTCAGCACGCTGCTCACGACCAACAACGCGATAAGCGATGCAACGAGCAGATTGCTCAAGAGCGCGGCGCCGTTGGCAAGCGCAATGACGACCAACGGCACGGAAAGCGCCACGGAGAAAATCAAGACCGGCCAGTTCGCGGTGTGCCCGTTGTAGATCGTGCGCGTGGCGTTCATCGGTTCTCCCTGATCATCTGGACCAATTCGTCGTCGCTGTAGCCACTGTTGCGAGCCAGCTCGACGATGCGGGTGACGGCATCGCCGAGCGGCGGGCGACGGTCAGCGGTGGGCGCCACGCGCACGCCGCGTCCTCGCCGGAACTCGAGATCACGCGAGTCGCGGAGCTTGCGATAGGCCGCGAGCACGGTGTTTCGATCGACCCCTACGGACTCGGCCAATTCGACGGCCGGCGGGAGACGATCACCCGGCTCCAACTCGCCTTCGGCGATTGCGCGGCGCACACATCCGACGAGTTGTTGCTGAAGTGGGATTGGAGCCGATGGATCGATCTTCCACAACATGGTGCTGATGATACTAGCACTATAAACGGATTATTTCTCCAGAAGTAAAGCCAGTATTGAGGAATATCGATGTCAGCGCCGAAAAAGAAACCATCATTTGACCGGCGGGATCACGATCGCTCGTCTAAAATGATCGGCCAAGCCTTTTCCCCGTCATTTCCAGTCTTGTTTTAAGGAGCATCAATTGGCTTACGTAATTGCAGAACCATGTGTGGACACCAAAGACAACTCCTGCGTCGAGGTCTGTCCCGTTGACTGCATCCACCCGTCTCCCGACGAGCCTGGATACGAGGAAGCAACACAGCTGTACATCAATCCCGACGAGTGCATCGACTGCGACGCCTGCGTCGAGGCCTGCCCGGTTGACGCCTGCTTCGCCGAGGACCAGCTTCCCGAGGAATGGAAGAAGTACGCCGGACTGAACGCCGAGTACTTCGCCGCATAGTTCTCACTTTCAAGATCTGAACAAAAAAGAGCCCCGGCGTCATGCCGGGGCTCTTTTTTTTGTCTTGGTCCTCTTGGGGAGAGGGATCTTGCTTTGGGGAGGATGCTGATCTCTTGGGGGAGTGATCAGCAAATTGTCACGCGGGCCGAGCCGCCATGACGGGGGTTAGCTTGGGAATGGTCTAGAAGTTCAGTGCCTTCTCGACCTGGGTCTGAGCGTCCTTCAGACGGGTCTCGACCTCGTCTGACAGGGTTGCGAGACGGTCCTCGAACTCCTTGCGCTGCTTGGTGATCGTGGTCTCAATCTCCTTGCGCTGGGTGTTGTAGGTCTTCTCGATCTCCTTGCGCTGCTTGCGGAGCTCACGCTCGGCGCGAGTGCGCTGCTTCTTCAGGTCACGCTCGACCTTGTTTGAGAAGGTCTTTCCACGCTTCTCGAACTTGTTCAGCTTCTTCTCGATCGAGTCGACGGAGCTGTACTTGTCGACGAAGTCGACGACACCGTCGCGGACCTCGAGGACGATTCCTACCGGGACGAGGGCAGCCTTCTCGGCGTACGTCTCGATCGTCTCGGTGTAGGTCTCGATGGTTGACTTAGCTTCGGCCTCTGCCTTCTTTGCAGTGGTCTTGGCGGAAGTTGCAGTTGCCTTCGCCTGAGTCTTCGCAGGTGTGGGCTTAGTTGTCTTGCGGGCCGTGGTCTTGCGTGCGGCCGGCTTCTTTGCGGTGGTGGCAGCCATTAGCGCCGTCCCTCCATAAGTTTGTTAGAAGTAACAATGGTCAGAACTATATACGTACCCGCCGTCACGTCGTTACACACATCCCGAGAAAAACTCCGAAATAGCGGTTTCAAGCCAAAAAGTCCTACAAGGTTGCGCCTTTGTCGTACGACAAAGACGCAACCTTGTAGGGAAAAAGCGCTTACTTACGCGGTGAGGGCGTTGATCAGGAACTTGGCGCGGGTTTCGTCCCGGCCAGCGGCGACGGGCTTGTAGGGCTCAAGCGTGAGCGGTGCCACGAGAGCCTCGTCGTTGCCGAAGATCACCGTTGCGCCTGCTTCGCGAGCAATCAACTGCGCAGCAGCTGCATCAACCGACCGACACGCCCGAAGCGAAAGCATCCCGTCATACCTAGCCGCCGCCACCTGGCACAAAGTCAAAGCGATCGACCCGATCGAGCGGATGCGCTGAACGTTGCCGTCGAACGCTCCGAGCAGACCGGGCGTCAGAAACACGGGCTTTGTCGATTCCAGTCCAACCACTTCAAGTTCATTGCCGGTCTCTGAGTGGTCAAGCCTGCGCCCGTCAACCGTCGCGCCGCCACCCTTGATCGCGATCCATTCCTCGTTGGCGCCGAAGTCGTAGACGTAGCCGTAGACAACGTCGTCCATGGTCTCGCCCGTTGCAACGGCAACTGAAAGGCTCCACGACTTTGCGACCCGCTTGGCGTTCAGCGAGCCGTCGATCGGATCGACGACGACCTTCACGGCCTTCGAACCAAAGTCGACCTCGCCGCGCTCTTCAGATAGCGCGTAGAAGTCGGCGCCGGAATCGGAAAGCGCCTTCAGCTCGGCGAATACCGCGTCTTCTGCCACCTCGTCGATGATCAGCGTGAAGTCACCGCCAGCGCCGTGACCGCTCCCAACCTTGCGCGACTCGTAGGTCGGGTACTTCACGAAGTCGGCCTTGATCCTCTCGACCATGCGCCGACAAGAGCCGGTCCAATCGGTCGTGAGCGCCAGGTTGTTTGTTTCGCTGAGGGACTCAGTTGCCATAACGGCACCGTATCCTAGAGATCGTGAGCGAATCCCCCGAGCTGACCACGTTGCCGCTTCCCGAGCAGGTTCTTGAAGGTCTCAACGACCCGCAGAAGGCCGCCGTGACGCACCTCGGAGGCCCGCTTCTGATCGTCGCGGGCGCTGGTTCGGGCAAGACGCGGACGCTCACGCGCAGGTTTGAGTGGCTCGTCGCCCAGGGCGTTCCGGCCGACCGCATCCTCGCGCTGACCTACACGAACGACGCCGCCGCAGAGCTGGCAGAGCGAATCGAACTGGCGCTCGGCGAGCTGCCCGAGGAGATTCACGCCACCACCTTCCACGCGCTCTGCATGGAAACCCTGAAAGACGAGTCGGCAGCGGCCGGACTCAATCCCTTCTTCACGACCGCCACCGCACCCGACCGGGTCGCGCTGATGCTCGCACGGATAAATGAGCTGACCTTCGATCAGATCTCATTGCGCGGCAACCCGGCGGCTGCGCTCGGCGACCTGATGTCGTTGATCGATCGCCTGAAGGAAGAATGCATCTCGCCGGAGGAGCTGGCTGGCTACGCGAGTGCAGCGCTGGCCGACGCAGTCGAGCCCGAGGATCGCGAGAAGGCTCTGCTGATGGCCGAACAGGCCGCGCTCTACGCCCAGCACGAAAAGTTCCTCCACGACGCAGCGGCGCTCGACTTCGGCGGCATGCAGTTCGAGCTGTACAAGCTGCTTTCGACCAACGAAGCGGTGCGCTCTCGCGTCGCCCGCCGCTACGAGCACGTGCTCGTCGACGAGTTCCAGGACACCTCGTACGTGCAATTGGAGATCCTGAAGCTGCTGACACAGGACCACAGAAACCTCGCTGCCGTCGGCGACGACGACCAGTCGATCTACCGCTTCCGCGGCGCGTCGCCTCGCAGCATCCTCGACTTCCAGCGCCGCTTCGGCGAGGCCACCCGCATCGAACTCGAGCTGAACTACCGTTCCGCGTCGCCGATCATCGACGCCGCGCGCGCGATCGTGCGGATGATCCCAGACGACCGGCGCGTGCCCAAAAACCTGACTGCCGCGATGGACAAGCCCGGCGAGGTGCTCTTCTGGCACGCCGAGTCCGAGATCGCAGAAGCGCAGGCAATTGTCACGGAGGTCGAGCGACTGATCGCCGACGCCCGAGTGCAACCGCGCGACATCTGCGTGCTCGCGCACAAGCGCGCGCACGTTCGCGTGCTGGCCGATCGACTCGGCGCCCACGACATCCCGTTCACGCTAAGCACCAAGGACTTCTTCCAGCGCTCCGAGATCCGCGTACCGCTCTCGTGGCTGAAGGTGCTCGGCAATCCGACCCTGAACGAAGACGCCTGGCGCATGCTCACCGCGCACCCGATCAACCTCGACAGCGCCGACTACGCGGGCTTGATGAAGTGGATGAAGCGCGACAAGCAACCGCACGTCGTTGAGGCGATGCGCGGCGCGGCGCGCTCGAAGCAGTTCTCGCCCGAGACGCTCGACAAGATCCGCCAGTTCATCACGACCTTCGACACGTTGAACGCGCAGTTCAATGAGCTCGGCCCCGGCGAGTTCACGATCCGGCTGATCAACGAGATTGCGATCAAGGGATCGGTGCTGCTGGAAAGCGGCAAGGACGCGCCAGACCGGCTCGCCAACCTCTCAAAGTTCCAGCGCCTCGCCGAGGACTACGAGGGGCGCAGCCCGCAGGCCAACGCCCGCGACTTCGCCAACTACATCACAGGCATGGCCGAGGCTGGATTCGATGAATCGAGCGAGTCGGCAGAGCGCGATCCGAACGCGGTGCGCCTGATGACTGCGCACGGCTCGAAGGGCCTTGAGTTTGAGTACGTCTTCGTGCCCGGCATGGTCTCTGGTCGTTGGCCAGGAAGGCGCAGCGGTGACAAGGGTGTCCCGCCCGCCCTGCTGCGCGATCCGATGCCGCCGCTCCCGGGCAAGAATCCCGAGACCGCCGCCTACCACGAAGAGACGCGCCGCCTTGCCCACGTGGCAATGACCCGCGCGCGCACCCAGCTGGTGCTGAGCTGGTTCGACTCCGACGCCCGCGGCCACAAGGTCAGCGAGTTCTACTCCGAGGCGATGCTCGCCGTTGACGGCAAGGAGCAGGAGTTCCCTGAGCGCGACTTTGAAACTGCGGACTTCGTCTACGCCGAAATGGAATCACTGCGCGGCGAGCTGATGGGCTCGATCGCCCAGGCCGGCGCGACGCTCGGCGAGATGCGCCTCGACGCGCATTCAGAGACGCCCGCAGATTTCGCCCGCTTTGCCGAACTGTTGAAGCTGAGCGCGCTGGTGCACAGGCTGCGCCACGGCCAGACGATCACCGACGCGCTTCCAGAGATCAACTCGATGCTGGTCGGGCAGATGTCGCCCGCGCAGCGCGCCGCATACGAATCCTCCGAACTCGACGACCGCCTGCGCATCAGCGAGGAGCGCGTCGAGCAACTCGCCGGAACGATGGGCTCGATCACGCCGCAGCTCACCAACTACTTGCCGACGATCAACAACCGCCTGCGCCTCTCGGCCTCTGCGATCGGCAGCTATCAGCGCTGCCCCAAGCAGTACGAGTACGAGAACGTGATGAAGATCCCGACGCCGGATCAAAGCCACCTGCGTCTCGGCATCACGGTCCACAATGTTCTGGAGCGATTCCACAAGGACCTCGACGAACCGCTCGAGCCCGACGACGCCCGCAAGCGACTCGAGTACCTGCTTGAGCAATCCGTCATCACCGGCGGCTGGGGTCGCACAGACGACGACAAGCAGCTGCTCGATCGCGCTCGCAAGATGCTTGATCGCTACGCCGACAGCGAGTTCGCAAGGCCCGAAGGACCGGTCAAGACTGAAGCCGGCTTCTCACTCAAACTCCCGCCGACCAAGCTGATGGAAACGACGCCCGTCGGCGGCAAGATCCTCGACGGAATCCAGATCAACGGAAAGATCGACCGCATCGACACGATGGCCGACGGCAGCCAGCGCGTGGTTGATTACAAGACGGGCAACGACAAGAAGGGCGCGGTAGCACTGCGCAACCAGGTCGCCAAAGAGATTCAGCTGGCGATCTACAAGTACGCCGGTGCCGAGGAACTCGGGATCGACGCGCAGGGTCTTGTCTACTACTTCCTTGAGAACGCCCAGCCCGTGATCGAGGCCGAGGCAACCGAAGAACACGTCGCCGAAGTCCGCGCGACGATCGACGAAGTAGCCGACAAGATCATCGCGCTCGACTTCACGCCAGACCCCGAGTACAACAAGTGCCGCAGCTGCGCCTTCCGGCACGTCTGCCCGGCTACTGAGGCCTAGCTACTGCCCTCTTGGGTGCGCAGGTACCGCTGGATCTCTTTGGCGATCGCGTCGCCTGAGGGGATCGGGTTCGTGGACTCGTCATCCGCATCCGCATCGGCGTTCTCTTCAAGCGTCTTGACGTATCCAGAGATCTCATCGTCCTGCGCGACGGCCGCGGAGACCTGCTCTTTGAAGCGGTCGGCTGCCGACTCGAGTTCTGCCGCATCAACGAGCGCGCCGGTGATGCCTTCGAACGCGCGGACGAGCGCGAGCGCTGCAGGCGGGTTCGGCGTCGCGGCAACGTAGTGCGGCACCGAGGCCCAGAGACTCACGGTCTTCAGGCCGGCTTTGGCGCAGTGGTGCTGGAGCACACCAGTGATCCCGGTCGGCCCTTCGTAGTTGGCAGTGCGGAATCCCAGCCCGTGGGTCATCTCTTCTTCGGGTGAGATCGCGTTGATCGCAGACGAGCGCGTGTGCGGCACATCCGCCAGCAGCGAGCCCAGCATCACGACGGTCGTGACCTCGCACTCCTGGGCGACGGTGATGATCGCGTCGCAAAAGGTCTGCCAGTGCATCGACGGCTCTTCGCCTTCAAGCAAAAGCACGCCGCCTTCAAGGCCACCGACCTCTGCCTGGTAGAAAACATTGCGCGGCCACTCGACGAAGCGCACGTCACCGTCAATAACGCTGATCTGCGGCCGATGGGACTGAAAGTCGAAGAAGTGCTCCGGGTCGATCTCGGCGATCTTGCGGCGCTCGCCGGTCTGGCCGAGGTAGCTGACGGCTGCGCTCGCGGCGTTACCTGCGTCGTTCCAGCCCTGGAAGCTGACGACCAGTATCGGTCCTCGCGGCGTGTCCGCGTCGGACCAGACGATGCTTTCGGCTGCGCCCTCTCTCATTCACAACAACGCTACTCGGTCTGGCCCGTTTCGGCAATCGGTCACGGACATTTGCTGATGCTCTGCGGCATAGACTGGGGCCGTGACCACGATCGCCGAGTTGCTCCCGGACACCGAAGTTGATGGCGTCTTCGCCTGCACCAAAAAACAGAAACAGACGGCCCGCAACGGCTCGCCGTATCTGATGGTCGAACTTCGCGACGCCTCGGGGAAGATCGGCGCTCGCGCCTTCAAAGACGCGAGCTTCCTGGACGCCCAGTTCGATCGCGGAGACATCGTCCACGTGGCCGGCCGCGTCGAGTCCTTTCAGGATCAGCGCCAGATCAACTTGCGCGCAATCCGCCGCGCCGAGCCGGGCGAGGCCGGAGACCCGTCCGACTTTCTCCCCAGCGCATACCGCGACGTCGACGAGCTCGAGGGCTTCTTTGAGCACCTGATCACCGAGGTCCATCACCCCGGCTACGCGAAGTTGCTGAACACAATGCTCGCGGACCGCGAACTGCGCGATGCGCTGCGCACGGCGCCCTGCACGATCGGCGGTCACCACGCCTACCTCGGCGGCCTGCTCGAGCACACTGTTGCCGTCGCGACGCTTGCCAAGGAGACTTGGGATCTGCACCGCCGGCTCGACAGCGACCTGCTGATCACCGCGGCGCTGCTGCACGACATCGGCAAGACCCGCGAGTTCGTCTACGGCGCCGAGATCACGCAGAGCGAGGGCGGCAGGCTGCTCGGCCACCTCGAGCTCGGCGTGCAGCTCATCCGCGAGTACTCGATCAAGTCCGGTGGGCTCGATCGGTCCAGCGAACTAAAACTTTTGAGCTGCGTCCTGAGTCACCACGGTCCGGCCGGGGGCGCCTCGACATTCGCCAACGCAGAAGCATTGGCGCTCTACAGAATCAACGCACTGGATGCAGGAATCAAGGGGTATCTCGAATGAGCAGTGTTCTGATCACAGGTGCGGGGCGCGGCATTGGGCGCGCGACTTCGCTTCGCCTGGCCAAGGCTGGGTGGGAAGTACATGCCGGTGTTCGTAAGCCCGAGGACGGTGCGGCGCTGGTTGAAGAGCTGGGAGATGGCGCAGCTGGCCCGATCGTCCCTGTCACGCTCGACGTGACTGACGATGCATCGATCGCGGCCGCAGCAGAATCGCTTCCCGCGCAACTCGACGCTGTGGTCAACAACGCCGGGATCGTGGTCGACGGTCCAGTCGAATCCCTGACGCGCGAACGCCTGACCGAGCAGTTTGATGTGAACGTCGCCGGCGCCGTTGCCGTCACGCGCGCAGTACTGCCGAAGATCCGCGCCGCCAAGGGCCGCGTGGTCTTCGTCTCTTCAGTCAGCGGACGCATCTCCACTCCGTGGACCGGCGCCTACAACTCCTCCAAGTTTGCCGTCGAGGGCATGGCCGACGCGCTGCGCCTGGAGCTGCGGCCGTGGAAGATCAAGGTCTCGCTCGTCGAGCCCGCCAACACCCAGACCGACATGTGGGGCGGCGCGCAGGACATGTTTGACGAAGGGGTGAAGGCACTCACTCCGGACGAGCACGCGCTCTACAACGGCCACATGAAGGGCATGCGTCGCACGCTCGGCCTCATGCAGAAGACTGCTGCGCCGGTGGACGGCGTCGCCGGAGCGATCGAGTCAGCGCTCACTGCGAAGCGGCCACGGGCTCGGTATGTCGTCGGGATCCCAGCGAAGGTGCAAGTCATCGCGGCGGGCCTCACGCCGCGACCGATCCTCGACTTCGTGCTCGCCAAGGCGACTGGCGTGCCGCGCAAGGCCTAAGAAGCTTCGAGCTCCGGCGTAGGCGCCGGCTTGATCGCGCGCCGAGCCATGCGAAACGCCACGTACAGCGCAAAGGCCACGAACATCAGCTGCAGTACCCGCTGCGGCAGCTCGTTGGCGACAAACGCAGCAAGCACCGTCGCCGGCAAAGACACAACACCAATCCATACACCCTCGCGCACAGCCAGGTTCCCGTACTTCTTCTGTCGATAGCTGCCCACGAGCGCGACCGGCACGATCGCCAGCAGCGAGGTTGCGTTGGCCTCTGCCTGGGTCATGCCAAAGATGAACACCAGCGACGGCACGAATATAACTCCCCCGCCCACGCCAAAGAGACCCGAAACCGTCCCGGCCAGGAATCCCACGAGGATGATCTCGGCGGTCTCCATCACTTCACCAGGTACAGGGCGACGATGAACATCATCAACACGGCGAACATTCCGCTCAAGACCCGGTCCGTGATCCGTTGCTGGATCCAGGTGCCGAAGATCACGCCAAGGACGGCCGGGATTCCGATCAGCAGTCCCGTGAGCCAGTCGACAGTTCCGAAGAAGGCATAACTGATCACCGCATACGCCGCAATGATCACGATCGCAAGCAGCGAGGTGCCGGTGGCCTTCTTCTCGTCGAAACCGCGCCAGAGCACGAGCATCGGGACCATCACCGTCCCGCCACCAACGCCAAACAGCGCGCTGAATGCCCCAGCCATCAGGCCGATCACTGTCAGCTGCCCGGCATCGCGGCGCGATGGCGGCCAGCTCGTCAACTCTTTCTGATCGCCGGCGGCCATTGGTCAGCGATACTAACCCGATGTCCGACGGCCACGAAGTCACCAACCAGCAGCTGGCGCCACTTGCCGCATGGCTTGCTGCTGCCCATGCCCGGCCCAAAGACTGCGCGCTTTTCCTTGACGTCGATGGCACCCTGGCCCCAGTCGTCGAGCGCGCGGACGACGCGCGGGTGCCAACTGACGTCAGTCGCATCCTCGGCCACCTCTCGGCGCGGCTCGGGATGGTCGCCTGCGTCTCCGGGCGCGCGGCAGCCGACGCCAAGCGCCTGGTCGGCGTTGGAGGGATCGTTTACGCGGGCGCGCACGGCGCAGAACTTCTTGATCCCGCGACCGGCCAGGTCGAGCGCGCACCAGAACTCGAGGCATGGCAGAAGCCGGTGCGAGACTTCGTCGCCACGATCGACCACGCCGAGATGAGACGAGTGGGCGTGCGGCTTGAGGACAAGGACTTCATACAAGCGCTGCACTGGCGCGGCGCCGAACTCGAGGAAGAAGCAGAAGCACTGGTGCGCAACGCCGAAGCCGGCGCGCGTGAGCTCGGCTTCGAGATCCACCACGGCCGCAAGGTGCTCGAGATCCGCCCGCCGATTCACTTCAACAAGGGAATAGTCGTCACGCGGCTCGTCAAGCAGTCCGGCCTTCAGTACGCCGCATACGTTGGCGACGACAACACCGACGTCGATGCCTTCGAGGCCCTTCTCGAGCTGCATGAGCACGGTGACATTGAGGTCGCGCTCTGCGTCGGCGTCGCCTCGGAAGAGGCGCCTGCCCAGCTCGTCGCGCGGGCCGACACGATGGTCGAGGGTCCCGCAGGCGTCAACCGTCTGCTGCAAGAAATCTAAAACGCTCTGCCCCGATGCGTTACTGCGACTACCTGCACTCCAGCGTTCTGATGATCGGTTCGAGCGCGGTTGCCTTGATACTGATCAGCGCGGGTTCGCTTGCGCGCGACGGCAGCATGACGTTGATCGTCCTCAGCACTGCCTGGCTGGCCATCTGCGTCGTTGTCGGGCTGTGGCAGGGCAGCGGGCACTCCGCCCAGGATTCGGTGAGGCGTTTGCTCTCCAGATCGCGTCCGGAGCCGATCTTCCCGAAGATTGAGCCGCCGGCGGTTTTGCTTTCACGCTTGTGGCCGGTGCTTGCAATCACCCTCGTTGCCGCCTTCACCGCCTACTGGTTCCCGCAGCTCGCCGTCGCCTCGGCCGGATACGGACTGCTCTGGGCCCTCGCCTGGCGCCGCCAATCCGATGCTGTGCTCGCGATCGAGGAACGCGACACCGTCCACTTCTGGATCGTGCGCAGCTCGCCCTTTGCACCGCCGAAACTCGTGCGCGTGCCGGCGATGTGATCGCGGTTAGTCTTCAGCGCCAATGCCGCACCGCGAACCCGTAGACGCAAACGTCTGGCTGATCCTGCCGACTTACAACGAGGCCGAGAACATCGGTCCGATTGTCGCCGCCGTCGTGCAGCGTCTGGACGAGGTCGCGCGCGAGCACACGGTCCTGATCGTCGACGACAACTCGCCTGATGGGACCGGCGATGCAGCCGACGTGTTGTCCAAGAACTACCCGAGCGTGCGGGCGCTGCACCGCGAGGCCAAAGGCGGCCTCGGCCGCGCATACCTGGCTGGCTTTGACGTGGCGCTCAAGGCCGGAGCCGATCTCGTGATCGAGATGGACGCCGACTTCTCGCACGATCCTCGCGACGTGCAACGGCTCGTACGCGCCGCTTACTCAGAGTGCGATCTGGCGATCGGATCGCGCTACGTACCAGGCGGCGGCGTGCGCGACTGGACCTTCATGCGCAAACTGATCAGCCGCGGCGGTGGCATGTACGCCCGTAAGCTGCTCGGCGTAAATGTTCAGGATCTCACGGGCGGATTCAAGTGCTTCCGTCGCGAAACGCTCGAGGCGATCGACCTCGACAAGGTGATCAGCAATGGCTACGGATTTCAGATCGAGCTGACATACCGAGCGATCAGAGCGGGTAAGACCGTCCAAGAAGTGCCGATCTACTTCACTGAGCGACGCGCTGGCGAATCCAAGATGAGCCCGCAGATCGCGATTGAAGCGGCGCTCAAAGTGCCAGGCTTGAAGCGTCGCGTGGACGCAGAATTTGCCGCGAAAGACTCATCGTAGGGTCGCTATACTTTATGAAGTATTAGAGATCGACTCAGGAGAAAAGCGATAGATATGGCCGACATCACCACAGTCACAGACGACAACTTCCAGTCCGAGGTGGTCGAGAACGACACCCCCGTACTCGTCGACTTCTGGGCGCCCTGGTGCGGTCCCTGCCGCATGGTCGCTCCGGTCCTCGAAGAGATCGCCAAGGAGCGCGGCGACGACCTGCAGATCGTCAAGCTGAACATCGACGAGAACCCGCAGACGGCCGCCAAGTACCAGGTCATGTCGATCCCGACCCTGATCCTCTTCAAGGATGGCGACGTTGCCCACAAGGTGATCGGCGCGCTGCCCAAGCGCCGCCTCGATGCCGAGCTTGAGCCGGTTCTGGCATAAAGGAGCCTGACTATGCCCGTTGTCACGATCAAGTTGTTTGAAGGCCGCACCCGCGAGCAAAAAGACGAAATCGCAAAGCAGGTGACGCAGACGCTGGTCAGCGTCGCCGGCGCCTCAGAGGACCACTGTTGGGTGGTCTTCGAGGACATGAAGAAGGGCGACTTCGCAATCGCTGGTCAGCTTCAGGACGAAGTCTGACCCGCTGACCCGGCTAGGGACCCGTCGACCCGCCAGGCGAACCGCCAGCGGGCGGTGTCGATGTGCCTGCGGTCGGTGGCGTTACTGAACCAGTACCAGCGGTCGGTACGGCGGTTCCAGCAGTAGCGCCACCGGCGGTGGCGCCTGTGGCGCCGCCGATCTTCGCTGCGCCTTGCGGCGCAAACACGTACGAACCGTCCTGCAGGCGGTAGACGGTGCCGACCGCCGTACCTTGACCCTGCGCGGGTTTGCCGCCGCTGGGCTGCCCGGGGATCGGCGTGCCCGCTCCAGAGGGTCCCGCAACCAGGCCAACCACGCCGGCCGAGGAAAGCGCAGCGAGGAGGAGGCCTACTGCGAGTACCAGCGAGAGGTCAAAGAGGTTGACAAGCCCCTCAAGCGGATCGCCTGCACGATCAATCCGGCGCCCTGAGACGCTTCCGGGTGTCGGCGTGACCTTCATCGACTACTTGTCCCGGTCGGCAGGCGGCTCGAAAGGCGGAGCGGCGGCCGGGATCGTCGTAGCTGGCGGGGGTGGAGGCGGGAATGCCGGCCCTGCCGGAGCGGCCGGGGTCTTCGGGGACTTCTTTTTGAGGCCGAACTTCTTCTTCGGAGCCTCGGGTGCGAGCGGCGGCGGATATGCCGGAGGCGCTGCGCCCGGCTGTGCAGGCGCAGCGGGGGCGGGGGCAGGGGCAGGGGCCGAAGCCGGTGCCGGAGGCGCTGCCGGAGCGGCGGGAATAGTGCTACCTGCGGGTGCTGAGACTGGCTGGCTGGCAGGATGGACCACGGTCTCGTCCGGTGAAATCCGGGTACTCGCAGTCGGCTGGTCGGTCGCGCTGTGGTGCGAAGGCGAGGCCGCCGAAGGCTGCGCAACGGTCGCGGGCAGGATCGTCACGGCGTCGCCGCGGAGCTCACGCAGGAACTCGAGGTCGGCGAGGTCCTTGGTGTAGAAGCGCTCGCGGATCAGGGCGATCGTGAATGCGACGAGTCCGACGAGCACACCGACGACGGTGACCGAGAATGCAGTCTGCAGCTCGTCGGCGAGAACGTTGGGCTGGCCCTTGCCGAGCGCAGCAAGCGCAGGTGAGAGCGGGATCAACGTTCCCATAAGACCAAGAGCCGGGCCGGCGCGAACCAGAAGGCGAACTCGGTCAAGACGCTTCGAGACGTACAGGTCGTACTCGATGACTGCGCGTTGCGCGTCGATCCCATTGGCTGCGAACAGCGTGCCGACGGCGGCGCTCTGAAGGTTGTCGTTGTAGGAGTAGGACTTCAGCGTTGCCTGGGCACCAGCGCTGTCGCCAGCACGTGCCTGCGCCATCGCCTGACCAGCCACCTGGCTGAACTTCGCGTTGGGCAACTGGCTGCGCTTCCACGCCTCCACTGCGAGGCGGCCGAGCTCGTATGCCACGAGCAGCAGCGCCAGCATCGCGGTGATCAGCACTGGATAGCGCAGCGCCTCGGCCACGTCAGCAACGCTCTGCGTAATTGTGTCCCCGACCGAAGCCGCGTAAATCAATGTCACGGTTTAACCCACTCCCTTACTGCCCCAGAAAAAGTAAACGCGAACAGTAACGCGAGCAAATACACCCAGGCGTCGTCCACGTCATCGACCGGTTGAAAAATTGAATTGATTTGATCGGCGACCGCCGGGGGTAACGCCGTGATCGCAGCGGCGCCGCCTGATTCTCCTGCCGGCGCAGCCGTCGGAGACGAGAGCAGCACGCCGGTGACTGTCCTCAGTCCGCCGGTACCTGACACGTTCTGCGCAACATTCGTGATCGCTGTGCTGTCGATCGTTGACGTGGAGGTTGACTCGGTCGGCGCGGTCGTTGTCGGCGCTGAGGGCTCCGCCACGGCGGATTGCGATGAGCTGGGCGGCGCTGGGGTAGTAGAGGTGTTCGGGAGCGTGTTCACCGCTCCGCCGCCGAGCGCTCCGGTGCCGGCTCCGGTGCCTGTGCCTGTTCCAGCTCCAGTGTTGTTTCCGGTCGTCGGCGTCGGGTCTGGATACGGATTCTTGGTTGCGCCCTTGGCCTTCTTGCGCGAGGTGTACTCCACTGAACCGGCCCCGGTGGAACCGCTGCCACGCTCAGTCACAACCACGCTGACGGCGTGTTGAGCGGTTCCGCTGGTGGCGTTGTTGGTAACCATCGAGGGGCCGGTCTGACCAGCGACAGGCTTGCCCTTCGCGTCGTAGGTGTACCACTGGTACTCCTTGGCGCCCGAGCCACCGCCACTGACCTTGGCGGAGAACGTGTACTCGCCGTTCTTACGCTTCTTTGAAGAGATCCTGACGGTCATGATCTTCGCGCCAGGCGCTCCGGGGATGATCTTCAGGCGCGGTCCCTTGGTGGAAAACGGGACGAAGCTCGATTCGCTCAGGGCCGTCGAAAGGTCGGGCTGACCGGGAACCACAGCCGGCGTGTCAAACGGACCACGGCCGGGGGCCTTGCCACCGCCGAGGATGATCGGTGGACGCTCGGTGTCGGCCTGGTTCAAGGGGACGAGCGAGATCAAACCGTCGTTGGTGGTGCCGTAGCGGATCTTCACGAACTGGACGTTGTCGGTGTTCACGCCACCGGCCTTCAGGAACTCGATCAATGGCACGCCGCTGAGGCCCACCTTTGTTCCCTTCTTCTGGCCGCGCAGGATCACGTTGTAATCCACGTTGTTGATCTCGGGCAGACCCTTGAGATCGACGGTTGCGGGCGCGCCATCCTGTTCGGCTCCGGCGCTGTCGAATACATCGACTTTGGCGGGCAAGTCCGCTTCGGCGCCGGTCGGTCGAAACATCACGACAAGCAGGCTCAGCACGAGTCCTGAAATCAGCACGACATGCGAGTAGTTGAGTTGGCGTAGTGAGCTTGCGCGGTTCATGATCTCTGGTCACGTGGCAGGGCGGTCAGCGGCTGATCTCCACACAGAAGAAACAGATTAACGCGCGAATTGGATGAGGCCAAGGGCTTGGAGCGGGCATTAACGCGCGCACAGTCTGAAGTAAAGCGGTGATTCAGACGCAGCTTTTGCCCGCTTTGGAGCGCGCGACAACTGGATAATGCTGTCCGCTCAGCGCCAGGACTGCGTTTGTCGTCGAAATCGTCGGGTAACTGCCAGCCGCAGATGGCGAAGAGCGGAACGATCCGCCCTTCTTCTGCAGGGCGCGAAGAGCGCGCTTGGCCTTCGAGGTGCCGGCGCCGATCGTGTCGGCCGCGCGGATCACATATGAAGTGGCGTCGGCCTGCGTCTCGCCGTTGGGCGTGTCGGGGTTGTAGCCGCCGTCGATATTGCGCTGGAAGGTGATCCACTTGTAGGCGGACCGCAAGCCGCTCTCCTTCCTGGAAACTCCGGCCGACCGCAGTGCCTCGATCATCAGGGCGCTTGATTCCACATCGTCGCCGGAGTTCTTGGACATTGCGAAGTTCCAGCCGTACTGGCCGCGGCGCGATTTGGCAAAGCCGATCGCCTTGGACGGAATCTTCTGGTAAGCCGCCTTCAGGGCGAGCAGCGCGAGTGCCTGGTCAAAGGAAGTCTTTCCATACTGACCGCTCGAGCTGTTGTAGAAGGATTTCAGGATGTTGTAGAGATCCGACTCTTCGTTCTTGGGTCCAAAGCAACGCGGGTTGCGGCCTGTCGCTGCGGCAGCAAGAATCAACTTCGCGGTCGCGCCTGCGGTGATCGCGTAGCTCGAGGTGTCTTCCTCGACCGAGCTGAGGATGCCGTCCCGCGTCGAGCTCGGGACGCTCACGCCGATCTTTTTCGCGGCGGCAAGTGCGGAGAGCGTGTCGGCTTTGAATCCCGTGCCGCCCGACGGAAACTGAGAAAGCCCGGACTTGCGGATCCAGCTGACGCCGTTCTTCACGGCTCCCTTGTTGGTGCTGGCGGCCTGCGCGATCGCGGCGCCGCCGAGGAACGCAGCCAGCGATGCCAGCGCGACGAGTACATGTGTCTTGGAAAAGTTCTTCATTGCTCCGTTGATAACCCCGTGATGCGCAAAAAGTTCTTGCGTTTATGCCTTTACGACTTGGATACGCAGGTCCATTCCCTCTACTGAGGCAACTTCTCCTGAGTCTTCTTCTGCGACCCCGATCCCCACGCTGGTCGCAAGCGTCTCCGCAGCAAGATACTGCTCGTGCTCGGTCGCCGCGGCCATCAGCGCCTCGTCCCCGCCGAGTTGGAGGATGATCCTGTCTTCGACTGCGAGGCCGGTGTCCTTTCTGACCTGCTGCACGGCGTGGACGATCTCGCGGGCGAGGCCCTCGCGCTTCAGCTCATCGGTCACCGTCAGATCAAGCGCGACTGCGTGTGTGCCCTCGCGTTCGAGCTGGTATCCGTCGAGTGGTGCAAGGACGACCTGCACGTCCTCGGGGCCGAGCAGAAACTCTTCGCCAGCGACGCCAAGGCGGATCGGCTCGCCGTTCTTCAGGTTGTCGTTTGCCTTGGCGCCGTCGAGCGCGGCGATCGCCTCTTTGGCCAGCGGCATGTTCTTGCCCAGGCGAGGCCCGAGCGCCTTGAAGTTGGGCTTGATCTCGAAGCGGGCGAGCTCGTCGGCGTCGGTCACGTAGCGGACGGTCTTCACGTTGAGCTCGCCGAGGATCAAGCCCTCAAAGCGTGCGATCGCCTCCTGCTCCTCGCCACTCGCGACGACAACGATCTCGCCGAGCGGCTGGCGGATCTTCACCTTGGCCTGGGCGCGGGCGGCGCGGGCGAGCTCAACTGCCTGTCGGGCGGTGGCCATGTCGGCTTCGAGCTTTGCGTCTGCGAGTGCTTTGTCTGCCTGCGGGAAATCGGTCAGGTGGACTGACTCCGCGCCACCCGCACCAGCGAGCTTCGAGTAGATCTCGTCGGCGATGAAGGGAGTGAATGGGGCGATCAGCTGCGAGATCGTCGTGAGGCACTCCCGCAGCGTTGCGATCGCGTCGGGATCGGCGTCCCAGAAACGGCGGCGCGAGCTGCGCACATACCAATTGGAGAGATTGTCAACCAGGTCGTCGATCGCCTTGCCGGCCGCGGTCGCGTCGTAGTCATCGAGGCGCTCGGCAACTGTGTCTACAGTTGACTGCAGGCGGCTGAGCGCCCAGCGGTCGAGGTCGCTGCGCTCGGCCGGCGGGTTCGCGGTCGATCCATCCTGATCGCCGGTGTTGGCGTACATCACGAGGAACCCGAAGGTGTTCCAGAGGGTGAGCAGGAACTTGCGCACGGACTCGCCGACGGTCTCTGAACTGAAGCGGTAGCCCGCCCACGGCTCTTTGCTGGTCAGGTAGTACCAGCGGAAGGCGTCCGCGCCGTGCTCCTCGATCACCTCCCATGGGGCGAGGACGTTGCCGCGACTCTTGCTCATCTTCTGGCCGTCTGGGTCGAGGATCAGGCCGAGGCAGAGCACGGTTTCATAGGACGGCTTCTCAAACAGGAGCGTGCTGACGGCGAGCAGGCTGTAGAACCAACCGCGCGTCTGGTCAAGCGCCTCGCAGATGTAGTCCGCCGGGTAGCGCTGCTCGAAGAGCTCTTTGTTCTCAAAGGGGTAGTGCCACTGCGCGAAGGGCATCGAGCCGCTGTCGTACCAGGCGTCGATCACCTCGGGGACGCGGCGCATGGTGCCCTTGCCCGATGGCGCGGGGAACGTGAACTCGTCGATGTAAGGACGGTGGGGATCCTCGACCGGGCGGCCGGCGAGCTTTTCCAGCTCGGCGTAGCTGCCGATCACGATCACTTCCTCCGGGTCCTCATCGTTGATCCAGACCGGGAGCGGCGTGCCCCAGTAGCGCTCGCGGCTGAGCGCCCAGTCGATGTTGTTCTCGAGCCAGTTGCCGAAGCGCCCCTCTTTGATGTGTGGCGGATACCAGCTGATCTCTTCGTTGCCGGCGAGCATGTCGTCGCGAATGGCCGTGGTCTGGATGTACCAACTGCCCTTCGCGTAGTAGATCAGCGGAGTTCCGCAGCGCCAGCAGTGCGGGTAGGAGTGTTCGTACTTGAAGGAGCGGAAAAGCATCCCGCGCGATTCGAGCGACCCGATCAGTTCCTCGGTCAGCTCCGGGTCCTTGACAAAGCGACCTTCGAAGCCGACGACCTGGTCGGTGTAGTTGCCGTCGAGGCCGACTGGGTTGTAGAGCGTGTCCTGCCGGGTCGGGTCGAAGATGCCGTGAGCCGATGCGACGGCGTAGTCGTCCTCGCCGAAGGCCGGGGCGATGTGCACGAGGCCGGTGCCGTCGTCGGTGGTGACAAAGTCGCCGGAGATGACGGGGCTCGGAGTCTGCGGGCGATCGCTCAGCTCGAAGACTGGACCGTCGTATGTGAGATCGGTGAGTTCTTCACCGGTGAGCGTCTCAGTTGTGGTCGCGGCTTCGCCGAGGACCTTCTCGATCAACGCCTCGGCGAGAATCAGCGTCGCGCCCTCATGCTCGACCTTCGCGTAGGTAACGCCTGGATTTGCGGCGACCGCGACGTTGCCCGGGAGCGTCCACGGCGTGGTGGTCCAAACAAGAAGGTGGGTGTTCGGCTCGCCGGTGACCGGCAGTTTCACGTAGACCGACGGGTCCTCGACGTCCTTGTACCCCTGAGCGACCTCGTGGCTCGACAGCGCGGTTCCGCAACGCGGGCAGTAGGGAACGACGCGATGGCCTTCGTAGAGGAGACCCTTGTCGTGGATCTCCTTGAGCGACCACCAGACCGACTCCACGTATTCATTGGACATCGTCTTGTAGGGATCGTCGAGGTCGATCCAGAAACCGATGCGCTCGGTCAGTGCGTTCCAGTCCTCTACGTAACGCAGCACGCTGTCGCGGCACTTCTCGTTGAAGGCAGCGATTCCGTAGTTCTCGATCTCGTGCTTGTGCGAGAGACCGAGGTCTTTCTCAAGCTCAAGCTCGACGGGCAACCCGTGACAGTCCCAGCCGGCCTTGCGGTCGACCTTGAAGCCCTGCATCGTCTTGTAGCGCGGGAAGATGTCCTTGAAAACGCGCGAGAGAACGTGGTGACTTCCCGGGCGGCCGTTGGCGGTCGGCGGGCCTTCGTAAAAGACGAATCGATCGGCACCTTCGCGCCCCTCGAGCGACTTCTCGAAGACGCCGAGCTCCTTCCAGCGACGCAGGATCCGCTCTTCGATCTGGGGGAAAGACTCCCCCCGCTTGATTGGCTCAAAGACAGTCATTTGCAGGGGGTGAGTCTATGTGGCAGGTGTGATCGAGCTACCGGCGCGCGGCGCCGACGAGCTTGGCACCCTCCAGCCGGGCGAGCGCTTTGTCCGTGGTGAGCAGGACCTCTGCTTTTTCCACGACTGCAGTGGCGGCGATCAAGGCGTCGGGAAGGCGAAGGGACCGCCGCCTCGATCGAAGCTCGCCGGCAACGTCAGCGACGCTTGCGTCGACTGGCACGAGTGCATGTTCACCGAGCAGTTCGATGAATCCGAACACGTCATCCCTTCGCCGACTGCGTCGATCCATCAAGAGTTCGGCGAGTGAAATCGTCGAGAGCTTGAAGCTCGCACCAGACTCACGGTACGGCCCAACAGCCTTCATTGCAGCGACGTGATGGACATCGTCAGGGTCCAGCACGCCGATCACGACGCCGGTATCTAGGAGGACCGATCCCATTCGTCCCTCGAGCTCTCGATTGCATGTCGGTCAAAGGCCCCGGGCATGGTCCCGGCGTATTTGTCGAATGCATCGCTGAGCACCTCAAGAACAATCCGGCCACTGCGGTCCGTGCTCGCCTGCAGCCGATCGCCTTTTTTGATTCCGGCCTCACGCATCACCTGCGCCGGGATCGAGACCTGACCCTGGGGCGTGACTTTAACGCGCCCATCGCGTTTCCGCGTCTTCTTATTCATTACTTTAGTTGCCATATCTACCGTCAGTGTACCCCCAAGCCGGTTGCGATACAAGACCTAAATCGAAAGATTCTGTGACGGTCCTGAACCAACCCAGCGACCGGACAGCACACGCGCGCCATTGCCGATCAAGCGCACGAAGTTCAGAACCGAGAACGCGATCCAGGCACCAACGATTGCGTGCGGCGCGTCGATCAGCAAGTAGGCAACTGGAAGGCATGCGCTCGTGGCCGCGAGGAGCACGAGCATCATGTAGCGCGAGTCGCCGCCGCCGAGCAGCACGCCGTCCCAGCCGTAGACGAGCGAGCTGAAGAGCACGTAGATCACGAAAAGCCACCAGACCCGGTCGACCTGGGCGAGTACCGCGGCGTCACTCGTGAAGGCCTGCGGCAGCAGATTGTTTCCCGCTGCCAACAACAGCGCCAGGCCGATCCCGGCATAAAAGGAGAGAGCTGTCACGCGCAACGCATACGACTGCGCCGACTCTCGCGCAGCCGCGCCGAGCTCGCGACCGATCAACGTCTGGCCCGCGATCGCGATCGAGTCCATCACGAGCGCCAGGAAGATCATCATCTGGAAGAGGATTTGATTCGCCGCGAGGTCGGTGGCTCCCTCGTGGGCAAGCAGGGCGTTGATCGCGTTGAAGCAGACCAGCATGAGGCCCGTTCTGATGAAGAGGTCTCCACCGACGCTCATCAGCGCGCGCATCCGCTCGCGCACAATCCGCATGTGGCCGGCGAGCACGTCCCGCATCACCCACACGAACGCCACCGCCGCGCCGGCCTGCGCGATCACAGTTCCCCAGGCGCTCCCGGCTATTCCCCAGCCAAAGCCATAGATGAAAACGACCTCGAGGATGAGGTTGGCGATGTTGCTCGAGACCAGGATCTTCAGCGGCACGTTCATGCGCTGGGTTCCGCGCGCCCAGCCTTGACCGGCGAGCGCAATCATCACGAATGGGGCGCCGAGGGCACTGATGCGGATGTAGGTGGTTGCTTGATCGGCGACCGTGCCTTGGGCTTGGAGTATTCCCGCGATCGGGCCCGCGAGCGCTACGCCGAGCACTGAAAGCACGATTCCGATTCCAACGGCCAGCCAGACCGCCTGCCCGGTGATCGAGCCCACGTCCTCTGGTCTGCCGGCTCCGTGAGCGTTCGCCACGTGAGTCGTGGTCGCGTTGGCGAGGAAGTTGAAAAGCCAGAAGATGCTGGCGAGAAACGTGGCGGCCAAACCGAGCGCCGCCAGCTGCACGGTGCCGAGGTGACCGACTACCGCGGTGTCGATCAGCAGGTACGTCGGTTCCGCGGCCAGCGCTCCGAGCGCTGGCAGTGCGAGTCGGACGATGTCGCGATCAAGGGACCTGTTTGCGAATGGCACAGGCCGGAGGCTATTTGGCCTGGGGCAGCGATTCCGCCTCTTCGACTCCTCGCGTTGCAGCTCCGGGCACTGCACCCGGGGCAGCGAGTTCTTCGTCACTGCGCCCACCGGCTTGGCGTACGAATCCGATCGTGTCGTTCCCGTTGGGGTCAGTAGTGCGGCCGAGGGTCTGCACACCCGGGACCAGGGCCAATGCCCCGACAAACGCAGCACGCCGTTCCGGAGTCAGCTTCGGAGTGCCACCGTCCATCGCTCGAACTCGTCGGCCGCAACGACCGTTGATCAACCCCCAACCTCTCCATCGCGCGCCGCTCGATAGCCCCGCTCCTGAAGTACTGCTTCAGAAGATTGGTCGCAATCCCGAACAGCCACGAGCTCGCTTCGGCCTCGCTCGTACCACGGTGTCGCCGCCGCTGCTCGAACGCAACCGCGAAGGTTTCTCCGACCACATCGACCGAGGCCTGCGCGTCGAAAGTCCGCCGCATGGCGGACTTCCAGATCGCCTCGGAGTGCGATTCATAGAGAGCGGAGATGTCAGTTGCGGTGAGCTGCATGAGCGTCCGTACACACGTTGGTTGCATTCACAACGATTTTTCTGACAGTCGAGACTGTGAACTACTGTCACAGGCAGGTTTTTTGGCGCTGACACAACTGTCGCGCCCGCCATCCATCCCCACCCTCAGCACGAATCCAAGGAGAACCACAGTGCCCGCCGCGAAGAAGAAGGCTCCGGCCACCAAGCCTGCCGCCAAGAAGACTGCCTCCGCAGCCAAGACACCGCCGACGCGAAGCAGCAGCACGCGCGCATCCGCCACAAAGCCAGCGCGCAAGCCAGTCGGCAAGAAGCTCTGGGGCGGAGAGACCGACAAGGCCGTCGCGAACTTCCCGGTCTCCGGTCACCCGATGCCGCTGCCGGTGATCCGCCAGCTCGGCTTGATCAAGGCCTCGGCCGCGCGCGCCAACAAGGACCTTGGACTGCTCAAGCCCGGCATCGCCAAGAAGATCGCCGACGCCGGTGACGAGATCGCCAATGGCCGTCACGACGGCCAATTCCCGATCGACGTCTTCCAGACCGGCTCCGGCACCTCGAGCAACATGAACACCAACGAGGTCATTGCGAACATCGCCGGCGAGGGCGTTCACGCCAACGACCACGTCAACCTCGGTCAGTCGAGCAACGACGTATTCCCGAGCGCCGTGCACATGGCCGCGCTCGCCGAGATCGACAACAAGTTGATCCCAAACCTGAAGACGCTCGAGAAGTCGCTGGCCAGGAAGTCACGCCAGTTCAAGAACTCCGTGAAGTCCGGCCGTACTCACCTGATGGACGCCGTCCCTGTGACGCTGGGTCAGGAGTTCGGTGGCTACGCCGCGCAGGTCCACCTCGGCATCGAGCGCGTCGAGTCAACGCTTCCGCACGTGCGTCAGATCCCGCTCGGCGGCACCGCGACCGGCACCGGCTTGAACACGCACAAGCGTTTCGCCCAGCTAACACGCAAGTACATCAAGCAGGGTTCGGGCATCAGCGTTCTGCCGCCGCAGGATCCGTTCGAGGCGCAGGCAAACCGCGACGCGCTGGTCGAGCTTTCGGGAGCTTTGAAGGTCTTGGCAGTCAGCTTCACGAAGATCGCCAACGACCTCGCGCTGATGGGCTCGGGCCCGCGCGCAGGCATCGGCGAAATCTTCCTGCCCGAGCTGCAGAAGGGCTCGTCGATCATGCCGGGCAAGGTCAACCCGGTCATCCCTGAGGTCGTGCTTCAGGTCAGCGCGCAGGTGATCGGCAACGACACGGCGATAACCGTCGGCGGCATGCAGGGTCAGTTCGAGCTGAACGTACGTATTCCATTGATCGCGAAGAACATTCTGGAGTCGATCCAGCTCCTTTCAAGCGCTGCCCACCTTCTGGCGACCAAGTGCGTTGACGGCATCGAAGCAAATAAGGAGGGCCTGAAGAACTCTGCCGAGAACACCCTCGCGGCAGCCACCGCGCTGAACCCACACATCGGTTACGACAAAGCTGGCGAGATCGTCAAGCACGCCGCCAGCAGCGGCCGCAGCTTGAAGGACGTAGCGATGGAGCACGGCGTGACCGCGAAGGTCTACGCCGAGGCGATGAACCTGAAGAAAATGGCGCTGGGGGATTAGCCCCCAGCGCCTCGCGCGCTATTTGCAGACCTTGAACTTCACGGTTTTCTTGGAGATCGTGCCGTCATCGTAAGTTGCCTCCAGCTCGATCCTGTGCGTCTTCTTCGGCTTGAGCTTGAGCTTCTTGATCTTCAGTTCGAAGCGGAACGGAGTCTTCTTGACCGTCCCCTTCCTCTTGCCGTCGATCTTCAGCACGACGTTCCTCACGCGGACGCGTGACTGGTAGTTCGGCCGGATCGGGAGCTTGTTCCTCAGGCACTTCTTGTACTTCTTCAGCGTCTGGATGCCGAAGCAGTTCGCGAGATTCGTCGGCGTCGTGACGGACTTCGTCGCGCCGGTGTAGGCGAAGAAGTTGTAAGTGAAGTTCGGCAGTGCCGGCGCCTTGTTGTAGGTCGGGCAGGCGAGCGAGCGCAAGAGGCCCTGCGGTCCGCCATCGAGACGGAAGATCAGTTTGCTGAATCCAACCTGCGGGATGTTTTCGAAGGTCGTTTCGATCTGGGGTAGACATCGCCGGTCAGGCCAGTGCGAATCAGCGGCGTCTCGATCTTCACCGACCCGACGCGCGCGGACGTGGTGCAAGAATCTGCGTTGAAGTCGCCGATCGCGCACGTGCGTCCGAGCTGCTGGACGTCAACATTTATCGCAGCGGGAATTGTCGTGACGATCTTTTTCGGGCTCGTGGAAGCCTGACCATCGCCCTGCACTCCGGGGTTCGTGATCGTGAAGTCGAATGCCGGGGCGAAGTCACGCGCCGGCGTGTCGATGGCGACCGCTCCATCGATCGGGAAGGGCACCGCGGCTGCATTCGAGCAGTCGGGGTCGACCGTCGAGGTTCCGGCCGAGACGTATTCCGGCGCTCCGCCGAAGGGATTGCTGTCCCAGTTGCTCGTGCCAAACCACGCGGTGGTCCAGGCCCGCGTCTGCCAGGGCTGACAGCTGCTGGAGTTGGTCATGAAGTTGCCGCCGTTGGCGAGCTTGCCGAAAAGCTTGATGCGCATGCGCTCCAGGCGGAAGTCCTGCCACCCGTTCATATTGAAGTTGTAGATCTCCTGAGGAACCGGGTCGAGCGTCACCGTGCGCAGTCGCAGGTCCTCGCTGGTCACGGGATTCACATTCAGTCGCAAACGAACATCGCCGATGTTGACCGGACCCTTTGCACGGATGCCGATCTGCGCGGGAACTTCGGGGTCTGTCTTGAGCAACGAGACCTGGGTGAATCCGGAAGAAGGACCGCTGTATCCGGTGCGCGTCGAGGGGCCGAGCGGGGTGATGGCGAGAGTCCCCGGACTTTCGGCCGTACCTGTGACGAGCGAATACTGCAGCCAGACCTCGCCGACGATCGAGGATTGCGGGCAGTCGCCAGCCTGAAAGACCGAAGGATCGCATCGCTCTTCGTACGGAATTGCGTTTGGATTTCCGATCAGTCCCGGAGGGCTCTCAACGACGATGTCCTTGACTGTCTCGCGGTAATCGGTGCCGGCCGGGTAGGTGTCTGGATCTTCGCGACCGCCGCTGACCAAGCCAGTCGCTCCGTATTCGAACGTCATGTCGACGTTGTAGTCGGCATGCGCAGCGAGCAACGGAGCGCCCGTCTCGCCGGTTGTCGAAATCACGTCCCAGCCGCCGACTTTGGCAATATCGGTCTTGCCCTGCGTGAACGAGGATGTGACGGTCGGCAAAATGTTTGCCCCCGCACCAGTAACTGCGAAGGCGCTCACCGCCACGGCCAAACTTGCAACGAGAATGCTTCGGTACTTCACCGCCACGTTTCAGTCCTCCCAAACTTGAAACAAGAATTCATCGGATGCTCGACTGCCCGCGCATCCGACTCTGAGCTCAGTGCCCAGCAGCTTACCTATCGGCGAACAGAGTTGTTCGTTATAGGGGCAATCAGCACTTTTTGAACGTCGCGGTCTTTCTCGAGACCGTGCCGTCGTCATACGTTGCCGTGAGCTCGAAGCTGTGCCTTCCCCGCTTGAGCTTCTTTATCGGCACGTCAAAACGAAACGGGCGCTTTTTGGCCGAACCCTTTCGCCTCTTGTCGATCTTGAGCGAGACGATCTTCAGGCGCGAGCGCGACTGATAATTGGGGTGGATCGGGAGCTTCTTGTACAGGCAGCGCGGATACTTCTTGAGTTCTTGGATGCCGAAACAGTTCTTCATGTTCAGCGGCATGCTGCTCGACGCTGTCGCACCACTCCACGCGGTGAAGCTGTAGGTGAAGTTCGGTAGTGCCGGCGCCTTGTTGTAGGTCGGGCAGGCGAGCGAGCGGAGCAATCCGTTGGTTCCCCCGTCGAGATGGAAGATCAGCTTGCTGAAACCCACCTGCGGGATATCGTCGAAGGTCGTCTCGATCTGATTGTTCCTTGCCCCGATGTATCGGTTCGACCCGAGCTGCGTAAAGGTGATGGCACCACGCACGCGCAGGCCGAGATCCGGAAGTCCTGACGTGGCGTTGCGCTTGACGAGATAGACATCACCGGTCAGGCCTGCCTTGATCAGAGGCGTTTCGATCTGCACCGATCCGACTCGCGTGCTTGCGGCGCAGGCGTCCGCGTTGAAATCGGCGAGCTGACAGGTACGGCCGAGCTGTTGCACGTCCACGTTGAGCGAGGCGGGGATCGTCGTGACGATCTTTCTGGGGCTGGTTGAGACGTTGTCATCGAGCGCCTGGACACCCGGGTTGGAGATCGTGAAGTCAAAGGCCGGCGAAGTGTCCCGGTCGGGGCTGCTGATCGAGACGTTGCCGCTCGCCGGGAACGGGACGGACGCTGCATTCGAGCAGTCGGGCAAGATCGTCGAGCGCTCGGGGCCGACGTATGGCGTGGGGCCGGCGCCGGGTAGCGGCGGCGGCGTGGCATTGGTGTTCGAGTAGGTGGCGTTGGACCAAGCGGTCGAGGTCCAGGGTTGGCAGCTCGTCGGGCTGGTCATGAAGGCATTGCCGTTTGCGAGCTTGCCGTAGAGCTTCAGCTTCATGCGCTCGAGGCGGTAGTCGCGGGCGACGGTGATGATGTTGTCGTTCTCGTCCACTTCACGAACCGAGACCTTGTTCGGGATGCCGCCAACTGTGATCGCGCGCAGGCGCAAGTCTTCACTGGTGACTGGATTGATTTCGAGCTTGATGCGCAGCGGCAGATAGCCGATCGGACCGCGCACGTAGAGACCGATCTGGGCCGGGACCTCGGGGTCGGTCTTGAGCAGTGACACCGTCGTGTAGCCGGAGTCAGTGTTCACGTAGCCGGTCCGCGTCTTCGGCCCAACGGCGAGAAGCGACAGCGCGTTCGGCTGACCGATCGACGCGAAGAAGTCCATGATCGAGTACTTCACCCAGATCTCACCAACGGTCGCGCTCTCCGGGCATGTGCCGGTCTGGAACGTCGCCTGGTCACAGCGCTCAGCAAACGGAACTGCGTTCGGATTCCCAAGCAGCCCGGGCGGGATGTCCACCACGACGTTTTTGGCGGTCTCGCGGTAGTCGGTGCCCGCCGGGTACGTCGCTGGATCCTCAACGCCGGCCGAGGTCAGGCCAGTCGCGCCGTAGTTGAAGCGCATGTCTACGTTGAAGTCAGCGTGTCCGCCGAGCCTTGTCGCCGGTATCTCTTGCGACGAATCAATTCCGTCCGGCAGGACGCTGGCGTTGTAGTCCGTCCTGCCGTTGGTGAGCGATGTGCTCAGCGAAGGGATGACGTCGGCGGAGGCGCCGCTGGTCAGCGCCAGACACGCAGCTATGGCCAGGAACGGAACGAGCTTCTTCAACTATCGGCACACCTTGAAGGTCGCGGTTTTCTTGGAGACTGTCTTGTCGTCGTAGGTCGCCTTGAGCACGAACGTGTGCTTCTTCTTCGGCTTCAGCTTGAGCTTCTTGATCGGAAGGTCAAAACGAAACGGACTGTTCTTGCGCGACGCCTTGCGCTTTCCGTCGATCGAGAGCACCACGTTCTTCACGCGCGAGCGCGACTGGTAGTTCGGGTGGATCGGCAGGATCGAGTGGAGACACTTCTTGTACTTCTTCAGCGTCTGGATGCCGAAGCAGCTGGCCATGTTGAGCGGAGTGATGCTCGTGGCCTGCGCGCCGGTCCAAGCGGTGAAGTAGTAGGTGAAGTTCGGCAGTGCCGGCGCCTTGTTGTAGGTCGGGCAGGCGAGCGAGCGCAAGAGGCCCTGCGGTCCGCCATCGAGACGGAAGATCAGTTTGCTGAATCCAACCTGCGGGATGTTTTCGAAGGTCGTTTCGATCTGG
>JACPNS010000006.1 GCA_016185345.1 Solirubrobacterales bacterium
CAGCTCAGCTGAGCGCACGGCGGCGCTTGCTGGCTGGCTTGAGTTCTATAACTTTGAGAGACCACACCGATCTCTCGGTCGCAAGCCGCCCGGCGTGAGGCTATTTGAGAGGAACAACGTGCTCGGGTCTTACAGCTAGGTGGCCGGCCAGCCGGTCCTGCTCATCGTGAATCTTCACCGGTGCCCAACCTATTTCGGGCGATGGGCCCGGAACGACATCCGAACCAAGCGCACGAGCCACGAGCTGCGCACCCAGGCAGACGCCGAGCAACGGGAGTTGCGCTCCTGCAGCCGCCGCGATCCATTCGCGCTCGGCGAGCAGCCCCGGAAACTCCTCAACCTGATCAACGTTCATCGGACCGCCCATGAATACCGCGCCGGCCACTTCATCGACGGGCGGAAGCTCGTCAGCGTCGAGCACGCAACGAACATCAAGCTCAAGCCCGCCAGCGATCAGCGCGTCGCCAATGCGATGCGGACCCTCCCAGGGAACGTGCTTTACAACGAGGACGCGCATTGGGCTGAGCGTCGCGAGCGCCAAGGTTCTTTAGAAAGTGCCAAGGCTCTTTGGAAACCGCGGCGCTACAGGATCTTGAGCAGGAGCAGCGAGTTGAGGAAGAACGCAACGCCGAAAGCGATCGTCCAACGGTCAAGGTTTCGCTCCAGCAGCGAGCCGCCGCCAAACGGGCCACTGCCCGGGGCCACGCCGAACGCGCCAGAAAGCCCGGCATCTTTGCCCGAGTGCAAGAGCACGAGGAAGATCAGAACGACGGCGATGATCAGCTGAATGACTGCGAATACTGCGTCCATGGGTTAAAAGTTTAGCCAGCGCTCGGCTGTTCTGAGGATTCGGGAGGGTTTTCCGCCCCGATCGTGTCGATTTTGGCGAGTATCTGCATCGCCTCGCGTCGCAATTCGCGGTCCGTCGTGAGCCACTGCTCCTCTGTCATGCGGCCTGATTTTCGATCGAGTTCGGCGTCCTTGATCTCGCGGTACTTGGCCTGTTTGGCGTCCTCGAGTTCGGCGCGCTCGGCGTCGACGACGCGCTCGTCGACGCCCTTCAAGATCGGCCAGGCCAAGAAGCTCACGACGATCGTGACCATTGCGACCGTCAGTAGTACCTCAAGTATCACGATGGGCCCACTTCGGTCATCTCCGCAGTTCGCGGCTTGGGCCTCGGTTTCGGCGCGCGACGACTGGCGCCCCGGGCAGCGCGCGCGGCCGCGGACGACGAAAGTCGTGAGCGCAAGAGATCCGGCGCAGGCCACAGGGCGACGATTGCTCCGAGTAGCAAGATGATTGAGCCGATCCAGACCCAGGTGACCAGCGGATTGACCACAAATAGCACGCGCGCGGTCGGCTTGGTACGTGGGAAGGAATCAACGATCGCCGTAATCGCGACCGCCTGCAAATCTCTGTTGGTTTTGATCTGGGGCAGCCGGCCCGCAGCGGCGATGGCCTGCTTGAGCACATCGGTGTTTGGGGAGACGCTGGACCAGAGGTCTCGGAGCGGCCCAGCCTCGAGCGCGACCTCGCTCGTCACCTCGCCTTCGAAGTAGCGGGCCACCGGGCCCGGCCCCGACGAGTTGACCGGATAGTTGTTTCGCGACGGGCGCATCGTGGCGACGCGCTTGCCGTCCTTGGAGACGTCGAGCACGACACCAAACTTGAGTTTCTCATTCGAAGCCGATGACGTCGCCCTGACGTACTTCACGTCGTATCCCCCGACGCTGAACGTCTCTCCGACGCGAATGTTGCGTTCGGTGCTGACGCTGTAGGCCCCGGATGCAGCAACGCCGACGAGCAGCGTGAGGATGCCGACATGCACGATGTAGCCTCCGTAGCGCCTGCGGTTGCGCAAGACGAGTCGGCCAAATGCCGGGAAAAAGCTTCCACCCTCCAGTGCCTGGCGAGCGCGAGCGCCGCTGTAGAACTCACGGATCATCACGAAGAGCGAGAACGCCGCAACGGCGAACAGCAGCGAGGAACTCCAGCTGTCGAAAAGTCCGGTGATCAAGGATGTCAACACGAGCGCCACGGTGGCAGCGATTGCCGGCGCGACAAAAAGCGACACCACCTTCGCGCGATTTACTCGCCGCCACGGGATGATCGGCCCTATTCCAGAGACGAGTACGAGCATGATCCCCAGCGGCGTGACGTACTCGCCGTACCACGGTGGCCCGACGGCTGCTTTGGTCCCGGTCACTGCTTCGGAAATCAGCGGGAAGTAAGTGCCCCACATCACGACGGCCGCAAGGCCCACGAGAAGGAAGTTGTTCAGGAGGAACATCGCCTCGCGCGAGAACAGTGAATCGAGGCGATGCGCGCTACGCAGGTCTGGGAGCCGTGAGACGATCAGGCTCGTCGAACCAATGATCACGAACGAAATGAAGATGAGGAAGGGAATCGCAAGCGTGGATTGGCCGAAGGCGTGTATCGAACTGAGGATTCCGGAGCGCACCAAAAATGTACCGAGTAGCGAGAGCACAAAAGTCGCCGTGATCAGCGACACGTTCCAAACCTTCAGCATCCCACGGCGCTCCTGGACCATGATCGAGTGGAGAAACGCCGTGCCGGTGAGCCACGGAAGCAGCGAGGCGTTCTCGACCGGGTCCCAGCCCCAGTAGCCTCCCCAACCGAGTTCTGTGTAAGACCAACGGCCGCCGAGGATTACGCCGACTGACAGAAAAGTCCACGCGAGCATCGCAAATGATCGCGTCGAGCGGATCCAGCTTGCGTCGACGCGCCTAGTGATCAGCGCGCCGATTGCGAAGGCGAAGGGGATCGAAAATCCGACGTAGCCCGAGTAGAGCATCGGGGGGTGGAACATCATGCTCGGGTTCCGCAGCAGAGGTGCCAGACCGTTGCCTTCGAGCGGCACCGGGCTCGACCTGAGGAACGGGTCCGCGTCGGGAAAGAACACCATCATCGAAAGGAAAAACGTCGCGATCGCGCCGAGCACCACCGTCGCCCACGCGCCAACCTCGCGATGCGTATCGCGCGTCATCCACAGCGCGCCGCTTGCGAGGATTCCGAGCACCAAGATCCAGAGCAGCATGGATCCCGCCTGGCTTGACCAGATGGCCGTGACCTTGTAGAACAGCGGCGTAGTAGTGCTCGAGTTCAGGGCCACCACCGAGAAGTTGAAGTTCGAATCGACGTATGCCAACTCGACCGTGATGAACGCGGCAATCGCGAGTCCGGCGATCACATACATGCCGCGGCGCGCAGATACCGACCACTCTCGCTTGCCGGTACGGGCGCCGTAGAGCCCCGCGCCAAGAACGTAAACGGCCACCGCAAAGGCGGTGATGATGCATGCGCGTCCGAAAGTCATCGGGGTCCGTTGTGCCTTGTGGTCCTAATACTGCTTCGCCGAGCCGGTCGCTCCGGATCCGTCAGAGTTCGAGAACTTCGACGGACACTTGGTGATGAGCGAATTCGGCTTGGCGATCATTACTCCGTTGACGACCTTGCCTGTGACGACTACCTCCCGACCCTGTCTGAAGGGATCCGGGACTGTGCCGGTGTACCTCACGAGAATCGATTTTGCGTCCTTGGGAGCGGAGCGATCGCGGACGCGGAAGACAAGCAGATCATCGGTCTTGTCGACCGATCCGTCGACGACCTTGCCCGTGAGTTGATACGACTCACCGGGCGTCGAGGAAGCCAGGAGCTGCGAAGGCGTCCTGGCGACCGTCGATGCACTGAAACTTGTATAGATCAGAGCTGTCGACAGCAACAAGGCGATCCCGAGCGTGACGATCAGGCGTGTTTTGCGCTTACGTGCAGGGTCCATCAGGGGCCGAGATTATCGCACGTGAGACTCGGTCCACCGCCACAAAACTGACTAACTGCGAACGATCACTCACGAAACAACCCCCGGCTGGCGATCACGCTGAGTATCCCGACAAGGACGATCAGTGGGAAGATCACTCCGAGCAACAAGAATGCCGACCCGGTGCTGATTTCGCGAACAAGCCACTCAAAGTTCATACCGAAGAACCCGGTGACAACCGAGAGCGGCAAGAAGATTCCGGCAATCACCGTGAACTGCTTCATCACGATGTTCTGCTTGTTGTTGAGCGCTGCCATGTAGAGCTCGAACAACCCAGAGGTGCGCTCGCGCTGGGCGTCGGCCGATTCGCCCACGCGGATCAGGTGGTCCTGGAGATCGCGAAAGTACGGGAGGTCGCCACTGTGATGATCGGGCATGCGGCGCAGGACTTCTGGCAGGCGCGTGAACGCCTCCAACTCGCGGTGAACGATGCGGGTAACGCGTCCGAGCTGGCGGCGCACATCGTGAATCTCCAGCTCGCGGCCGCGCAGGTCTCGACGGACTACCAGCTCCTCCAGTTGTTCGATCTCGCTGTCGAAGTGATCGAGCAGCGGCGCGTAGGAATCGATCAGGACATCGAGGATCGAGTGCAGCAGCTCGTGTCCGCTGAACTGACGGCTGGCTGCCTGATCGTGAAGTTTGGCGAGTTCGAGCGATTCTTCGGCCGCGACGGTGACGATGTACTCGGGCGAGTAAATGATGTGAATCTCTACGAGCGAGTCGTCGTCATCCTCGGCCGTGGTCGCGCCGTACGAAACGATCTGTACGTAGTGCTCGTACTCCTCGACCTTTGCACGCTGGTCGAACTCCTGGAGGTCCTCAATCGTCAGCGGGTGAAGCTCGAGAGCTTGGCCCGCGACAGCTATCTCCTGATCTGTGGCCGCAGAAAGATTGAGCCAGAGGAACTCGCCGCGCTCGCGCAACTCAGCGAGCGTCGAAAGGTTGCCGTTCTCGACGCACGCAACTGGGCGGCGGAGCTTGGGGTGCTGCCCTGGTTCGGGCTCGTAGGCGCCAGATTCGACCATCGAGGGCCACTCTACATACGGCCTCGGTGCTTGAATTGTCGCGATGTCGTTCGAATCGCTGAGTGCAGAGATCTCCAGTTGTCGCGCCTGCCCTCGGCTGGTTGAGTGGCGCGAATCAGTGGCAGCTGATCCGCCGAAGCGGTATCGCGGCGGGGAGTACTGGGCGCGCCCGGTGCCGGGGTTCGGCGATCCCGATGCGCGGATCGCGGTGGTGGGTCTCGCCCCAGCTGCCAACGGCGCCAATCGAACTGGGCGAATGTTCACGGGCGACCGATCGGGGGATTGGCTCTATGCCGCGATGTACCGCGCAGGCCTGGCGAATCAGCCGGAGTCGATCTCGATCGACGACGGATTGACGCTCACCGACGCCTGGGTCACAGCCCCGGTCCGCTGCGCGCCGCCCGACAACAAGCCCACGACAGACGAGCGTGATCGATGTGCGCCGTTCCTGATCCGGGAGCTGGCACTGCTGAAGAACGTTCGCGCTGCGGTCGCTCTGGGCGCGTTCGGTTGGAACGGCGCGCTGACCGCTTTCGCCGCTGGCGGCTACCCAATCCCCCGGCCCAGACCGAAGTTCGGACATGGCGCCGAGGCGCAGATCGGCGGTTTGACCTTGATCGGCAGCTACCACGTGAGCCAGCAGAACACCTTCACCGGCCGCCTCACCGAGCCGATGCTTGACGATGTATTTGCCAGGGCGCGCGAAGCTGCGGGCCTGCCCGAGCTCAGATAATCTGCCCGAGCATGCGGGTGTAGCTCAGTTGGTAGAGCGCAAGCTTCCCAAGCTTGAGGTCGCGAGTTCGAGCCTCGTCGCCCGCTTGACTTCTCAGACCGCCGGCGGCTGAGGCGGCGCGAATGGATCCGGCGGGATCTGGCGCGGCGGCACCTGCGGGGCCGCAGCCTGCGGCGCTGGCACTGCAAAGGGATCGGGCGCAAAAGTATGAGGCCCCGGTGCCTGGTAGCGCTGGCCGGGTGCGACGGGCTGTTGCTGCTGAACCGGGCGCCCTGTGTACGCGGGTTGCGGCGCAGTTTGCCCTTTCGACATGCCCGCATCGCGAAATTCGAGCAAGGCTCCGGCAGTGAACAGCACGCTGCCGACCATCGCGACATACGCGCCGTAGCTTGCCTTCATTTCGATCCCGACGGACTTGAGCATGTCTTTCATTGATTCGCCCACGGAGCCGGCGACGCCGCTGAGCGGAGCCGAGCCCGGCGGTGAGACCCAGATCTTGTAGACGAACGCGGCAGTCATCAACGCGCCGATGATCAAGTAGATGAGCGCCATTGAATCGCGTGAAGAGAGCTGAATCTGAGAGACCGCGAGCAGTCCGTAAGCGGCGATCAGAACAAAAGCGCCCTTGTCAAAGCTCCAGACGCGAAATCCCTGCGAGCCGAGACCGGAGAGGGAAAGGGCAAACCACGGCAGCGCGAGCGACACAAGAATCAGCGCGCCGCCGAACTGAGCAAAGGTGCGGGATTCGGGCGATTCCACATTTTGAACATCGACACTTGCGCCGCGCGGCTTTACCGCCACGCAGCGCAGATATCAAGACCTCTGGACGCTCAGGCCGGCGGCGCAGGCGGCTGCGGCGGCGGGCCCGGCGGCGGTGCCTGAGGAGCTGGCGGCGCTGTGGCTGATGGCGGCGCTGTGGCCGATGGCGGACCGGCCGGCGGTGCTTGCGGAGTTGCGTACTGCTGCCCGCTGCCCGGGTCGGTGGCCGTTGGTCCACGCTCATCCTCTTGCTTCTGCCTGAATCCGCCAAAGACGATCAACGCCGCGCCAATTAGCGCGATGAAGATTCCGAACTTGAGCCCGATGCTGATGTTGATGCCTGCCGTCTCTGGAATGTCGGGCCCGGGCTTGTCGATGATCCGCAGGATGATCCACGCGAGGGAAATCGCTCCACCCACGAGCGCGACGAAGGAAATATCGAAAGGCAGCTCGATCTCGAGGTCAAAGATGTCGAACGCGGCCGGTGCGATCGCCAGCAGGCCGGCGATCAGAAGCACAAGGTCGCCGATCTCCAGCGACTGCCAGCCGTTTGCCGACGAGTCGACTGCCCCGGCGAACTGCGCGGCGGCCCCTCCGACGTTCACTCCGTACCAACTCAAAAAGAGCGAAACGATCAGCAGTACGCCGCCGCCTGCGCCGATTAGTCGTCCGGTTGTTGTTTTCTCAGTCAATTAACTGCTCTCCAGTGCGGTGATCGCGCGATCGAGGTTAGGGATACGGGCGAATACCCGGTTCTCGGGACATATTGCCGGATAGCCAGGACAATCGCTTTGCGACCTTGCCAGCCTCCACGTCCGTCTACTCTAAGCAACCGCATGGAGAGCAGGCGATCACCTTGGAGCTATCTCGTCTTCGCATTCGTTGCAGCGTTGCTCGCGCTGCTCGTCTACGGCGTGGCGATCAAAGCCGGGGGCAACAGTTACGACAACGCACTGGCCGCGGGCAAGCGCCTGCCAGCGACGGTGCGCGAGGCGCGCGTGCTCAACGACGACGACACCATGTCGATCGCTGACTTCCGTGGCAAAGTCGTCGTGCTGAACTTCTGGGCCAGCTGGTGCGTGCCCTGCAGGGAAGAAGCTCCCGCGATCGAGCGCGCGTACGCAAAGTACGCGCCCGACGGCCTGGTCGTGATCGGCGCCAACGTTGATGATCTCACGAGCGCCGCAAACAAGTTCGTGATTGACTACAAGCTGACGTATCCGAGCCTGCGCTACTCGAGCGAAAACGCGACGAAGGACTTTGGTACCAAGCGTTTGCCCGAGACTTTCATCATCGACCGCAACGGCTCCGTCGCCGCACTTCAGCGCTTCCAGGTGGACGACGCCTGGCTCAACAAGGTGATTCCGCCCGTTCTCAACGAGAAACGCGTGGCCGCAAGCTGATGAAGCGATCGCTGGCCTACCTGACCCTGGCGATTGTGGTCACAATCGTGCTCACGCCGAGCGCGATCGCCGCCGGATGTGAAAAGACTTCGCTCATAGACATCCAGGACGAAGTGATGTGCCCGATCTGCGGCGTGCCCCTGGCCAACGCAGGCGGCCCCCAGTCCGAGAACCAACGCGACTTCATCCGCGAGCGCGTAAAAAAGTGCGAGTCCAAAGATCAGATCAAGGCCGCGCTTGTCGCCGAATACACAACGGCCGTGCTCGCAGAACCACAAAAGAGCGGCTTTGGTCTGGCCGCCTATCTGGTTCCCATTTTCGCGCTGATCGGCGGGATCACAGCCATACTTCTCGGCGCGCTCCGGTGGCGACGCGGCCAAGGCGCAGCAAGGTCCAAGACAGTGAGCGCAGCTGAGAACGACACGCTTGATACAGACCTTCGTAGGTACGATCTATAACACTGACTGTATGGGTGTCGCGCCGACGTTGAACTACGAGTAGCGGTCTCGGCAACACAGGCGGGCTACATCCGTTCCGGCGCCGAAACGCCCAACAGGTGGAGCGTCTGCGCCAAAACCCCCCGGGCGGCCACGCAGAGTCCAACGCGGAACTGCGTGACTTCGGCAGCCTCGCCGACGACCTTGCAGTCGCGGTAAAAGGCGCTGAACTCAGCCGCGAGTTCGCGGCCGTAGATCGTCAGGCGGTGAGGGGATCGACGAAATGCCGTCTCCGCAATCTCGTCGGGGAACTCGATCACTCGGCGGATCAGCGCGCGCTCGGATTCGTGGAGTTCCGGCACGCTTACTGGCAAACCGGCGTCAGTGCCGATTCCGGCCTTGTCAAGAATCGAGTTGATCCGCGCGTGCGCGTACTGGACGTAGTAGACCGGGTTCTTGTCGCTCTGCTCGCGGGCGAGCGCGAGGTCGAGGTCCATCGTGGTCTCGTGACTCCGCTGCACCAGGAAGAATCGCAGCGCGTCAGCACCGATGTCGTCGATCAGGTCATCGACGGTCACGAACTCACCGGTGCGCTTCGACATCTGAACGCGCTGGCCGTTCTCGGTCAGGTTGACGAGCTGCATGATCACCGGCTCGAAGGCCTCGGGATCACCGCCGAGCGCCTCGTACGCCGCCTTCATGCGCTGGATGTAGCCGTGGTGGTCGGCGCCCCAGATGTCGACGAGGCGGTCAAAGCCGCGAGCGCGCTTGTCCTGGTGGTAGGCGATGTCGGTGGCGAAATATGTGTAGTCGCCGTCGCTGCGTCGCAGTACGCGGTCTTTGTCGTCGCCGAAGTCAGTCGTGCGCAGCCAGACCGCGCCGTCGTGTTCGTAGATGTGACCGGACTCGCGTAGCGTCTCGATCGCGCGCTCAAACCGGTCGTCGGCATGCAGCGAACGCTCGGAGAACCAAACGTCGATCTGCACGCCCATTCGGGTGAGCGTCTCGCCGATCATGCCGAGCATTTTCTCTACACCGACGTGCTGCAGCTCTTCGGCCGACATCTCCGCCGCGCCTTCGATCGACTTGGCGAGGACGTCGATGTACTCACCCTGGTAGCCGCCCTCGGGAACGTCGTTGCCCTGAGCACGGGCGGCGATTGATGCCCCGAAGCGCTCGACCTGGGTGCCGAAGTCGTTGGAGTAGTACTCGCGCGAAACTCTGTGCCCGGCGAAGGTGAGGACTCGGCAGAGGGCGTCGCCGTACGCCGCGTTGCGCCCGTGTCCGATGTGCATCGGCCCCGTCGGGTTGGCGCTGGGAAACTCGACATTTATCCGCTCAGGCGTGAGGGCAACGCCGCGGCCGAAGCCTTCAGCCTCTAGAACGTGGCCGAGCGCGCTCGCGTACCACGCGTCGGTCAGACGAAGGTTGAGAAAGCCCGGGCCCGCGACCTCGGCGCTTTTCAGTGAACTTCCGAGACCCTCGGCGAGGTGAACGGCGATTCCGCTGGCGACGTTGCGTGGATTGTCACGCGCGATCGGCGCGCAGACCATCGCTGCATTGGTCGCGAAATCTCCATGCGCCCGCTTCTTCGGGCGCTCGAGCGCCACGCCATTTGGCGGGGTCTCGAGTCCTGCTACTTCGGCCGCGGCCGCGCCAACCGCCGCGCGCAGGCCGGCGAGCGGGTCATTGCGGGAGGGGTTTTGTGAGCCAGCAGACACGAACCGGCGCGATACTAGACCCCCATGCCGTTAACCTGCTGAGCCTCAGCACCCACCCACCGACCGGAGTAACAAAGATGGCCGACGACCAGTCAGAGCAGCGCGGAATCAACATTCACTTTCAGCCGGAGCAGATGGCTGGCGTGTACGCGAACTTCGCGAACATCAGCCACTCCGACTACGAGTTCACGGTCACCTTTGCGCGCGTTGACCACGAGGTCGACAGCGAAGAAATCCCGGGCGTCGTTGTTCAGCGCGTGAACATCTCTCCGCGATTCATGCGCGAGCTGATCGACGCGATGGAGGACAACTACTCCAAGTGGACAACCAGCGAGGGCATTCGCAATCTCCCCGAGTACGAGGGCGACGAGCCCGGCGACTCGGAAGAGACCGAAGAGGACTAGTCCTTCGCGGGCAGCGCCTCACGGCGACCCGCCGCCAGCTCTCGCTGAACCGTCGCAGCCATCCCGATCCGATCGACCGGCGTCGGGTGAGTGCCGAAGAGAAACTGCCGTGCCGGCGAGGGCTCGGGTCGCGAGAGGTTCTGGATCGTCAGGCGCTTGTTCAGGGCGATCGCCGAATTCGGTTGCTGCGTGATGCGCAAGCTGAACGCGTCGGCGCGTGCCTCGATCGCCCGTGACCAGGCGTTTGCAGCAGGCTGACTGACAGCGATCGCGATCATTGCGGCGGCGAGCACCATTGCGATCCCGGCTGGAGACGCAAAATCAACGCCCCTTCGATCGGCCAGCGATCGTGCCAGCAGGTCGATCGCAAACATCGAGACGAGTGCCACAAACGCGAACCACATCAACCCGACCAGCAGGTCTCGGTAGTGGGCGTGCCCGAGCTCGTGCGCGATGACCTGCCTTCGCTCGGCCGACGGGAAGCTGTCGATGAGCGTGTCGTAGATCACGACTCGTTTGGTCGAGCTCAGGCCCGTCACGTAGGCGTTGGCGCCGGTGGTGCGCTTGGCGGCGTCAACGGTGAAGACTTCCCCCGCGTTCACTCCCGCCCGATTGGCTAGTTCCGCCACATCGCTGCGAAGCGCGCCCGACGGGGCCTTCGTGAAGTCGGCGAAGAGCGGCTCGATCACGACCGGCGCGAGCACCTGGAAAACGATCGCGAGGACGATCAGGATGACGCCGAAGGCGAGCCACCACACTCGCGCGAGCTTTCGGATCAGGACGCCCGCGATCACCGCGAGCACCGCTATGCCAAGCATCGCGAGCAGTACCCCGAGCAGCCAGCTCCAAAGCCATCCCGGGACGCCCTCGACGGCCAGTCCATAGTCGCGGGCGCGCAGGAATCCGACGAACTGGAAGGGCAGCGCGACGAGCATTGACAGGAACGTGACGCCCGCGCCTACCACCGCATCGGCAGCCATTCCGCCGCGACCAAACAAGACTCCGCTTCGGCGATCGGTGAACCGCGCGAGCCGTCCGGTGCTGTTGGTGGGGGCATCGCTTGAGTGCGGCCACCAGAGAGCGACGGCCAGCGGCACGAGCACCAATGCGAGTAGGGCCGCAAGGCCAAGCCAGCTCTGCAGGCCGCGATAGGACCGGGCGCGATCGATGAAGGTTTGTGAGAAGAAGTCGAGTTGATCGACTGCCGCAACCGGCGGCAATTGGTCGCGCGGCCAGAGCACGAGATCAGCGATCAGTCCGGCGGCAAGAACGATGGCCAGGGCCACGGCTGTATTCTGGATCGCAGAGGGCCCTGATCGATCGGGTCGGTTCTGTTCGGCTCTGGTCATCTCTCCGGGTCCGAGTGGGCGATCAAATGGACGAGAACGCTTCCAAAGTACATGCCGACATGACGGTCTTCGCTGACGAGAGCTCAGTGACGATCGACACGCTCGCGCTCGCAGACGACAGTCTCTTCGTCGGGGCGGAGCTCGTGAACGCGCAACTTCGACTCGAACTCGCGCCCGAGGAAGCGCTGATGGCTGGGATAAACACCTGCTCCCGGCTCGTGCATGTCCGAGGGTTTGCCGACTCCGGCTCCCAGGCGTGGGGCTGGATTCTCGAGCCGATCTTCGACCTGCCGACCGGCTGGTCGACGCCGAACTCGGACGCCGAGGGGGCGGCGCTTGCGCGCGAGAAGTTCGAAAAGGAGCTCGCGCCTGTAGTCGTCTCGATTCCAGACGCCGAAACGATCCTCGCCATTCCAGTGGCCACTCGCGGATCGCGCGAGGGCAAACAGATCGCTGGCGCGATGATCGCCGTCCCGCTGAGCGCCGATTCAACGCCAGATCGAAACACCTTGATCGGCGCCGCGACGACCGCGGCCGTTATCGGTATGCAGATGGACAACGCCGTGCGCGCTCGCACCGCCGCGCGCGCTCTCCAATTCGCCCAGGCCGCAGCCCGCACGCAGCGTCTCCTCGTTGAGCCCCGGGACCGGGCGAGCGCGCTCTCCGAGGCGGTCGGCGCGCTGTCAGAGTGCGACGCGCTCGTGGGCGCAAAGGCCGTCGAGCTGATCGACAACGGCGAGCGTGTTGTCAAGGAGTTCGGCGATCTCGACGCGCCGCCGGAATCGACCTCAGCCGTTGCCGACGCATCCCAGGTCGAGGCGATTCGCCAGGCCGGCCGCATTTCGCTGTCGGTGGTGATCGACGGAATCGCCGAAGCGAAGATCACGATCCAGTCGAGACTGCCGTTGGGCGACGTCGAGCACGACACGCTGAACAGCATCGCCTCGGCGGTCGCGGGCACGGTCGCCCGATTCCGCGCCAGCGCCACGATCGAGTCCCTGCGTCGCTCCGCCACCCGGCGACTTGTCGAGGCGCAGGAACGAGAGCGATCGATGGTCGCCGCAGACATTCACGACGGCGTCCTGCAGCAACTCGGCGCCACGGCAATTCGGCTCGAGCTTGCTCAGTCGCGAGTAGAAAGGCAGGACTTCGACACGGCCAGCAAGATCATTGCCGACGGCGCGAACGAGATTCGCTCCTGTGCCCGCGAGCTCCGCGCGTTGCTGATGGAGCTGCGACCCCAGGTCCTCGACGACAACGGTCTGAACGCCGCGCTCAACGAACTCGGCCGTCACGTCGAGGGGGTCGTCGTCGATGTTCGCGCCGACGTATCCGACGATCTCGGAAACGAGTTCTCGATAACGATCTTTCGCATTGTGCAGGAAGCACTCACCAACATCCAGAAGCACGCCCACGCGAGCAGGGCGCGCGTCGACGTCACGCTCGACTCGGACTCGATCAGGATCGACATCTCCGACGACGGTGTCGGGTACGAAGGTGCCGTCACCGGACCAAGCTCAGAGGGCAGCCACCTCGGACTACTCGGCATGCGCGAACGCGCCCAGATGTTTGGCGGAACCTTTTCGATCACCGGTGCGTCTGGTGGCGGCACGGAACTCCACGCGACGCTCCCGCTCGACGGCTCGCCAGCAGCGGGTATCTGATTTCGCTTTAATGGTGTACCCCAACTTGGGGGTTTCACGTATTAACCTGTACGCGGTACCGGCTTCTCGGGCTTCTTGAGATCAAACCCGGTACGGACACCCAACATCCGCCGAAAGAGTACGCGGCTCGCGCCATGCGTGTTCACAATGACTTGTGCATGAGTAATTCCGCCCCTGCAGATACAACGCGCATCGCTGTCGCAGATGACTCTGCGGTCATCCGCAACCTGCTTGAAGAGATCCTCGACTACGTCGAGGGCTACGAGTTGGTCGCGAGTTTCGACAACGGCAGAGACATCGTTGCGTGGGTGCGCGAAGGCGGAATGGCCGAGGTGTTCGTAATCGACATGCGACTCCCGGGCCTCAGCGGCACGGCGACGATCAGCGCGCTGCGTCGTTTCACCGAGACCGCGCGAATCCTCGCGTTCTCTGCTTCGGCACAGGAAGAGAGCGTGCGTTCGGCAACTGGCGCTGGCGCAAACGGCTACCTGCTCAAAGAGTCGACGCTTGCCGAACTGCTTGATGCGATCTCCGGTGGTGGCGGAATGAATGCCTCCGAGGGCGCGACCTCGTCTGCCCCAGCCAAGATCTCGGACGGCAACTCCGATCCAGGGAGAGGCCTGACAATTCTCGTCGTTGACGATCACGAACTCCTGCGCGATGCCGCAGCTGCGATGCTCGAATCCAAGGGATTCGTCGTGGCAACTTGCGACAGCGCCGAGGGCGCTCGTGAATGGCTCGAGGGCAGCAATCATTGCGACGCAGCCCTCGTGGATCTGCGCCTGGGCGACGCCTCGGGCGCGACGATCGTCGAGGTTTTTCGCGACAAGGTTCCAACCTCTGCGGTGATCCTGCACTCGGGAGCGGCCGACGAAGACGGCGTGCGCGTGGCACGGGAAACCGGCGCCGATGGATTCCTCGCCAAGGGCGACTACACGATCGACGAGATGGTTGACACGCTCACCGCGGCGGTCGAACTTCGACGCGCTGCGCCGTGACGGCCTGAAAGTCCGCATCGACACTTACCCTGTGCGAGTGCCCCGAACGCTGGGTAAATCGGACTTGCTCGCGCGTGCGGCTGCAGCGGCGCTGCTCTTTGCCGTGATCGCGGTCATCTCAGGCTGCGGCAATTCCAGTGAGAAGTTCAGCAACTCCGAGGCAGACAACGCGCTGACCGCTCTCGACGCCGTTCAGCAGTATGTCGACGAGGGTCGTTGCAACCGCGCCCGGAGCCGCGTCAGGGCGCTCGCGGTGCAGTCCACCCGCATCAATGACGACCGACCGAAGCTCGGCGAGGCATACGCGAGCAGCGTCGCTCGCCTGCAGACTTTGGTCGAGCGCGAATGCGTCGAGATCACGCCCGACATGCCGACCCCGGAGACGGCTGCGACCGGTGCCACAGGCGACGAGCCGACCGAGCCGGTCGATCCGACGGGTGGAGGCGGCGAACCAGTCGTGCCCGTCGAGCCGGACAACGGCAACACCAGCCCCGGCGACGGGAGCAACGGCACCAACGGCGGCGGAAATCCGAACAACGGCGACGAAACTCCCCCGGCAGACTCGGGCGGAGCGGGTCCAGGCACATGACCACGGAGCACATTGACGATGGGCATCAGACCCCACCCAAACCCCTGATCGCCGGTCGCTACAAAGAGATCCAGAAGCTCGGCAGCGGCGGAATGTCCGTCGTGCTGATGTGCGAGGACACAGTTCTCCAGCGAGTCGTCGCGCTGAAGATGCTCGCCGCGCACCTAGCCGGCGACCAGGACTTCATCACACGCTTCCGCCACGAAGCGCTTGCTGTGGCAAAGCTCCAACATCCGAACATCGTCCAGGTCTTTGACTCTGGCTCGGACCCGGCCAGCCACCAGTACTTCATCGTCATGGAGTACGTCGAGGGCAAACCACTCTCGGACATGCTGCGCGGCGGCCGCAAGCTCGAGGCAGCGCGGGCGATCGCGATCTCCGCCGACGCATGCGAGGCGCTCGAATGCGCGCACCGCGCCGGGATCATCCACCGCGACGTCAAACCCGCGAATCTGATCGTCACCCGTGACGGTCAGACCAAACTTGCCGACTTCGGAATCGCAAAGGCTGCAGAGATGACCCGCGTAACGCAGGTTGGATCGGTGCTCGGCACTGTCGCCTATCTCTCGCCAGAACAGGCGACAGGTGGCGAAACCGGCCCGCAATCAGACATCTACTCACTGGCCGTCGTGACATACGAGATGCTCGGCGGACGATTGCCGTATCTCTACAAGTCGATCACGGAGCTGGCGATGAAGCAGCGCGACGAGCTTCCCACGCCTTTGATCGAGCTGAACCCCGTGGTCCCTGTCGAGCTCGACCGTACGATTCGTGTCGCGTTGAGCTACGACCCCAAGCTGCGCTTTGCAACGGCCCGAGAGTTCGCCCAGGCGATGCGCCAGGCACTTCAGCGCCGCGAGTCCGAGTTTGTGACCAAAGTTCTTTCCGATCCCGCTGCGGCCACTCGCATGATGGCTGCGCGCGGCCGCGAAGTCGAACGCACGCGCGTCGCACCGGCTGTCGCTGCCGGGCCCGCCGCAGGAGCCGCTGGCGCGGCCGCCGCGGGTGCGCCGACTCAGGTCACCCGGGTCGCGAGTGCGCCCCAGCACACCACCGGTAGCCGCCCACCGGCCCGGCCACCGGCATCTCGCAAGACCACCAAGCGCCTGACGATCGCCGTGTTGCTGATCGCAGCGATCATCGCCGCGGGCATCGCCGGCGTGATGCTCGGCGACACGGCGCCCTCACCCGTGAATCAGGACACCGTGCAGAGTCAGGTGGAGGGGCTGCGCGGATTGATCCAGGATCACCGATAGCGTTGCCGCCCATTGATCAAAAATTCGGATCACTTTTTTGCCCCTTTCACGATCGCTTCGACCGCGACCGCGTCATCTCCATTTATGGCGTCGAGCTCTTTCCTGACCGCGCCTTCCGATTCGACTGAAAGGCTCCCGGCGGCGTCCACCTTCATTCGACCGTCCCGCTAACCCCAGCGCGATCATCAACGGGATCCCGGCAGGTCGTGCCAGCGCGACGATCGAGCTCGAAGAATGAATACCGAGTCACATCAGTCAGACGCGATCATCGTCAGCCCGGACATCTCGCCGGGTTGATCGATGCCAAGCAGGTCCAGGACCGTCGGCGTGACGTCAGCAAGGATCCCCTGCTCGCGAAGCTGAACGCGATTGTCGATGACGATGAACGGCACCGGATTGAGTGTGTGAGCGGTGTTGGGTGATCCGTCGGGTTCGAGCTGCTGTTCGGCATTGCCGTGGTCTGCGGTGATCAGACAGACGCCGCCCTTGGCAGTCACGGCCTCGACTACGCGCCCGAGCTGCGCGTCCGTCTCCTCGACGGCTTTGACCACTGCCGGAATCACGCCGCTGTGGCCGACCATGTCGGGGTTGGCGAAATTGATCACGCCGAACTTGTGATCGCCGGTGGTCCAGCCCGCGACAAATAGATCAGCGGCCTTCGCTGCGCTCATCTCGGGTTTCAAGTCGTAGGTGGCGACTTCCTTGGGCGATTGCGCCATCTCGCGCTGCTCGCCCGTGTTCGGCTTTTCCTCGCCCCCGTTGAAAAAGTAGGTGACGTGTGGGTACTTCTCGGTCTCGGCAACATGCAGCTGCGTGCCGCCGGCGGCCGCGATCGTCGACGCGAGCGTGACGCTCGGGCGATCGGGCGGGTAGGCGACGAAGTAGGGCCAACCGCCGTGGTACTCGGTCATCGTCACGATCTCAAGATCTTCAGGCGCGTCGCCGCGATCAAAGCCGTCGCCGTCGTAGGTCTTGAATGTCTTCTCGCCGAATGCGGCGACGATCTCGCGCATGCGGTCGGGCCGGAAGTTGAAACAGATGATCGCGTCGCCCGAGCGAACGGTGCCTTCGCGCTCGCCGACGATGGTCGGCTTGATGAATTCGTCGTTCTCGTCGCGCGCGTAAGCGGCGGCGACTGCCGCGGAACCCGTGGCGGCCGGGGGCTGATCGGACCTGCCGTGGACGAGCGCGTCGTACGCGAGCTTCACGCGGTCCCAACGCTTGTCGCGATCCATCGCGAAGTAGCGACCGATCACAGTGCCGATGCGGGAGTTGGTCGGCAGCGCGTCCTCGAGCTCTGCGATGAACTTGTCGGCCGATCGCGGGAGCGTGTCGCGGCCGTCGGTGAATGCGTGAACGACCACGTCAGGTACGTCTTGGCTGGCGGCGAGATCGAGCAGCGCCTTAACGTGCTCGAGGCTGCTGTGCACTCCCCCGTCGCTGACCAGTCCCATCAGGTGGAGGCGGCCAGAGATCTTCGCCTTTGCGCACGCGTCCAGCAGCGCGGGATTCTTGGCGAATGAACCGTCTTCAATCGCAATGTCGATTCTGGTCAGGTCCTGGTGGACGATCGCTCCGGCGCCCAGATTCAGGTGCCCAACCTCGGAGTTGCCCATCTGCCCCTCGGGCAGGCCGACGTCGCGGCCACTGGTGCGGAGCGTCGCGTGCGGGTACTTCGCCCAGAGTGCATCGAAGACCGGCGTGTCGGCCAGCTCGACCGCGTTGCCCGGCCCCGGCGGGGCAAGGCCCCAGCCGTCGAGCACGATCAGCGCTACACCCGGGACGGATTCACGCTCTGCCATAACCCGCTCCTATGCCGCAGCGTCGCCGGCGGCGACGAGAGCGGCGAAGTCGTCGGCCTTGAGGCTTGCGCCACCGATCAGGCCGCCGTCGATGTCCGGTTGGGCGAGCAGTTCAGTTGCGTTCTCGGGCTTCATCGATCCACCGTAAAGAATGCGAACCTTGTCTGCGGCGCTGGGGTCGATCAACGAGCGAATGAATGCGCAGGCTTCCTGCGCCATCTCGTTGGTGGCGACCTTTCCGGTGCCGATTGCCCAGACGGGCTCGTATGCGATCACTACATCGGCAAGCCTCTCGGCCGGCACGTTTGCGAGAGCTGCCTCGACCTGGGTCTTCAGGACTGCCTCAGTTTCATTGGCTTCACGCTGAGCGTCGGTTTCGCCTACGCAGAGGATCGGCTCGAGGTCGTTCTCGAGCGCCACGACGACCTTGGCGGCGAGCGCCTCGTCGGTCTCGTTGAAGTACTGGCGGCGCTCGGAGTGGCCGAGCACCACGGCGCGGACGTCGATGTCGCGCAGCATGCCAGCAGAAACCTCACCGGTGTATGCGCCCGATTCGGCCTCGTGCATGTTCTGCGCGGCGACCTTGATGCGCGTGCCGCGCGATGAGTCGATCACGTTGGACAGCGCGGTGAACGGGGCGCAGATCACAACTTCGGCGATGTCGTCGCCAGCGATCTGCGGCAGGAGAGCGAAGACGAAGTCCTCGGCCTCGAAGCCGGTCTTGTTCATCTTCCAGTTGCCTGCGATGTATGGGCGTCTACTCATTGTCCAAAGCCTCCACTCCGGGCAATGCTTTGCCCTCGATCAGTTCGAGCGCGGCCCCTCCACCGGTGGAAAGGTGCGTCACGTCATCTGCAAATCCGAACTCCGCGATCGCGGCGGCTGAATCGCCGCCTCCGACCACGGTGACGCCGTCGGCGTCGGCCATCGCCTGCGCGACCGTGCGCGTGGCGTTGGCAAAAGGTTCAAGCTCGAATGCGCCCATCGGGCCATTCCAGAAGACTGTCTTGGCCGCCAGGACCTCGTCGGCATAGGCCTTCGCGCTGACCGGTCCGATGTCCAAGCCCATCCAACCTTCCGGCACGTCCACACCGTCGAGTTCCTGCACTTCGGTGTCGGCGCTGAACTCGCGGCCGAGCACGAGGTCCGTGGGCAGGACGAGCTTGCAGCCGGAGGCCTCGGCGTCTGCCAGAGCCTTGCGCGCGAGCTCGATGCCTTCTTCTTCGACCAGCGAGTTGCCGGTCTCGTGCCCCTGAGCCTTGAAGAACGAAAAGCACATGGCGCCGCCGATCAGGATCGAGTCGGCGACCTTGAGGAAGGAGTCGATCACGGCGACCTTGTCGGAGACCTTCGATCCGCCAAGCACAACCACTAGCGGGTGCTCGGGGTTCTCGATGATCCCTTTCAGCGTGGTGACCTCACGCTCGAGCAGAAAGCCTGCCGCCGACTGATCGACGTGCTCGGTGACGCCCGCAGTCGTTGCGTGCGCGCGATGCGCCGCGCCGAAGGCGTCGTTCACGTATAGGTCGGCCAGTGCACCGAGTTTGGCTGACAGCACGGGATCGTTCTTGGTCTCGCCCGCTTCGTAGCGCGAGTTCTCGAGCAGAACGACCTCGCCATCACCGAGCGAATCAACGAGCTCAGTGACTTCCGGGCCGACAAGCGCGGGCGCAAGCTTCACGTCCTTGCCCAGAAGCTCGCCAAGTCGCGCTGCGACTGGCTTGAGCGACAGCTTCGGGTCGCCGTCCTTCGGGCGTCCAAGGTGCGAGCAGACGATGACCTTCGCGCCGTTCTCGACGAGGTACTCGATGGTTGGCACCGAGGCGGCGATGCGCGCGTCGTCGGAGACGACGATCTCTCCGTCCTGCTCTTTGAGCGGGGCGTTGAGGTCGGCTCGGACGAGCACGCGCTTGCCGCGTACATCGAGGTCGCGGACGGTCTTCTTCCCGAATGACATTTGCGGATCCTCTTAGAGGATCTTCTGCGACAGCTCGACCACGCGGTTCGAGTAGCCCCACTCGTTGTCGTACCAGGTGACGACCTTCACGAGGTTGCCGTCGATCACGCTGGTCAGCAGCGAGTCAAAGATCGAGGAGTACGTCGAGTGGACGATGTCGCTGGAGACGATCGGGTCCTCGGTGTACTGCAGGATCCCGGTCAGCGAGCCGGTGTCGGCCTTGGCCTTGACGGCTGCGTTGATCTCTTCGGCGGTGACGTCACGGCCGGCCTCGAAGGTGAGGTCAACGACTGAACCCGTAGGTATAGGAGCACGGATCGCGAAGCCATTCAGCTTGCCTGCGAGGTCCGGGATGACCAGCGAGATCGCTTTGGCGGCGCCGGTCGATGCCGGGATCAGGTTGGTCGCCGCGGCGCGCGCGCGACGCAGGTCGCTGTGCGGGGCGTCCTGGAGGCGCTGGTCGGCGGTGTAGGCGTGAATCGTGGTCATCAGGCCACGCTTGATCGTGAACTCGTCGTGCAGGACCTTTGCCAGCGGTGCGAGGCAGTTGGTCGTGCAGGAGGCGTTGGAGATGACGGTCTGTGAGCTGTCGTAGCCCTCGTCGAAGTTGACGCCGAGGCAGTATGTGCCATCGGGGTTGGTCGCCGGGGCGGAGATGATGACCTTCTTGGCGCCGGCGTCGATGTGCGCGGCGGCCTTGTCGCGGTCGGTGAAGAATCCAGTGGACTCGATCACAACCTCTGCGCCGAGCGTGCCCCACGGCAGGTTGCCGGGCTCGCGCTCTGCGCTGATCGGAATCGTCTTTCCGTCAACGATGATCGCGTTGTCGCCGAGCTCGACCTTGCCCGGGAACGGGCCGTAGTTCGAGTCGTACTTGAGCAGGTGCGCCAGCGTCTTGGCGTCGGTCAGGTCGTTGATCCCGACGAAGTCGATGTCGGCACCGGCCTCGTAGGCGGCACGAAAAACGTTGCGGCCAATACGGCCAAATCCGTTGATTCCAACTTTCACAGGCATGTATTGAGTCTCCAACTAGGAGCCGCGGCGCGAACCGAGCAGAGCGGCCTACGGCTGAGTCGTTATGGGGTCTGACGCACGAGAATCTATCGAACCGACATTCGTCGATTTCCCAGCATTCATGCGGCGGACCCGATGCGACGTGAGAATCGCCGCTTCGCCTTGGTCCACTTGCTTTCGGCCCATGGCGTGAGAATCTCAACCAATCGCAGATCCTCGATCAGTTCGACGCGCCGTCCTGCGACATCAAGCGCGCCGTCCTCATATGAGTGTGCCTTCCATCCCTCGAACACCCTGCCTTCCGCGCCCATTCGATGCCAGTAGTGGCTCTGGGTTGCTTCATATGGATCAGGACTGATCGCAGCGAGCCTCTCCCCTTGAGAAGCGCGCGAGATCACGGCGCGCCTCGATCGCAGGGGTACATGGAAGATCGCGATCTCTCGCGCAACGGTGATCGGACCGGCCAGCCCACTGGCGGTGTGCGCCCCGCGCGGAACGACCACATCCGGTGTTGCGCGGATCAGAACCTTTGGCTGCGGCTCCGTCTCGAACATCGAACGCTTGCCTCCCAGGAATTCATCGATTGGCTCGACCCCGCGCAGTGTCTGTTCGACGCGCATCGTCGCGCGCAGTGCGCCGCGAGTGGTGGAACGCATCTGATCGCGCGCCTGGATGAACTCGATGCGCGACACCTCGAGCGCGCCAGAGTCGTTGTCCTCGCTGAGGATCTCCTGCATGACGCGGCCGGTGTGCCAAAACTCATCGGTGTCGACTGGAATCACCCAATCGGCGCCCCTGGATCTGGATTCGTGCAACATCTCGGTGACGACTTCGCCCTGGTCGAGCGTGCCTTTCATCGAAGTCCATTCGACCGGGAACTTCCTCGCAAGCCGATTCAGGATCCACCGAGACCTGTCGGTTGACCCGTTGTCAACGACGATGACCCGGTCGCATGAGGTCTGAAGGTGGCGCAGGATATTGACGCGCAGAAGATCAGACTCGTTGCGCGTCACGAGCACGCCGAATACAGTCGGCAATCCGGTTGCGGTGGATGTCACGGCCGCGGGCGCTTGTCGATGTCGCGGTGCGTGACGTCAACGGTGAAGCCCTCGGTTCCGCGATAGATCCCGGCGAGGTGTTCGGCAATCACGACCGAGCGGTGTTTGCCGCCGGTGCAGCCGATGCCGATCGTCAGGTGCTGTTTGCCCTCGTCTGCGTAGGCGGGCAGCAGGTAGTCGAGCAATGGAACCAGGCGCGCGTAGAACTCGTCGATTCCCGAGGAATTCTCGACGTACTCGCGCACGTCGTCCTCGAGGCCGGTGTGGTCGCGAAGCTCGGGCACGTAGTGCGGATTGGGCAGGAAGCGGACGTCGAAGGAAAGGTCAACGTTGCGCGGCGGCCCGTGCTTGAAGCCGAAGGTCATGAAGGTGAGGCTGAGCTTTCCGCGGGTCTCGGCCGTGAGGAAGTCTTCGGCGATCACTCGGCGCAGTCGTGCCGGAGACAGCTCAGTCGTGTCGATCACTTCGTCGGCGAGTTCGCGGATCGGCGCGAGGATCGAGCGCTCGGCGAGGATGCCCTCCTCGACCGCGCCCTGGGGCGCCAGCGGGTGACGCCTGCGCGTTTCTTTGAAGCGATTGACGATCGTCTGATCGTCGGCGTCGAGGTAGACGATCTGGAACTTCGTGCCGCGCGACTTGAGCTCGTCAACGAC
>JACPNS010000007.1 GCA_016185345.1 Solirubrobacterales bacterium
GCGGCCTTGGGGGTCGTAGGAGTAGGTGTTTCCGCCCGGCGATGCGGTGAGTTCGCCTCGCGCGTTGTAGGTGTATGGCGCGCCGTTCTTGGCGGTGCGGTTTCCGGCCGCGTCGTAGGCGTAGGTGTCTGCGTGGTTTGCGAACTGGACGCGGGTTAGGCGGTTTACGGCGTCGTTCCTTGTCCGGCGCAAACGCCTGCCAGTTGATCACCAGTCGCTGACTTCGGAAGCACCTCCCGTTAGCCTCCCTGCGTGACCCGCGCCAAGCAGATCTCGCGAGTTGTCTTCGGCCTTCTCGTGCTCGCCACGTTCTTTTCGTTCTTCGTCGCGCAACGGCTGAAGAGCACGGATCCGCTGGTCTACTCGGTGAACATCAAGCGATACATCTCGCCGAATGCGGATGGGGTGCGTGACAAGGGGCGGGTTCGGTTCAGGACCAAGAAGGCCGACGTCGTTCGCGTCGAGGTTGTTGACCGCACCGGCAGCCCAGTGCGCGTCCTCGCCGACGACGAGAAGCTCGAAGCGGGACCGCACACCTTCTACTGGAACGGTCGCTACCGCGGGTTCCTCGACGCCCAGGGCAACAAAAACCGCGGGGCCGCCGTGGCCGACGGCGCTTACCGCGTGCGGATCACGATGCGGGACAACGGGCGAACTTTCGTGCCGGACCAGTTCTTCGTCGTCGATTCCGTGGCACCAGAGCTCTCCGCGACCGTCAACGGTGGACACACGATCTCGATCCTCCAGGAACGCAAGCCGGTCAGGGTCAGTTTCAGCGGCGTCGAAGGAACCCGGCGCGCCGTCTTTCTTGTCTACCGCGTGCGCGGACAGCGCGCTGGCGCAAAGCCGATCGCCTCGTTTTTCAGCGAACGCGGAAAGAACAGCGGAACCTGGGATCAGACAGTCGGATACTTCCGCGAGTGGAGCGAGCCGTGTCTTGGCGTCAAGCGCAGTGGGCGCGCTCGACCGGCGCCGGTTAGCAGCTACGTGATCATCGCGAAGGCGTGTGATGCGGCGGGCAACCAGGGGACCAGCAGCACGACGCTGCCGCCGCGGGCGGGAACAACTCGTGGACTCTCCGGCATCACGCTTACGGGAGTTCAAATCGCGCCGCCGGTAATGCCAGTGATGATCGACGCACGCACGAGTTTCCGCGTAAACCCGCCGAGCGGGGGGTACAACTACAGGCTCCAGCGTGTCGGCGGCCGGGCCGTTGCGACTGGCCGTGGACGCGGTCCGACGCTGCGAATCGACATCCCGCGCACGTCTGCCGGGCTCTACACGCTCCGCGTCGCGGCGCGCAGGCCGGTGCGCGGCGATCGCGGCATCGCGAGGACGCCAGTGGCGGTCAATGCGGGTCGAAGCAAGAAGTTCATGATCGTTCAGCCCTCAATCGCCTGGCAGGCAACCAACCCTGTTGACACGACCGGTGACGGATTCTCCGACGCCTACCCGCAGCTCCCGCCGGGCAAGCAGCAGAGCATCGCGCTGAATCGCTTCCTTGCGCTGCAGTCGGGGACGGTTGGATTCGAATCGCAGGAAGGCGCGTTGTCTGAGTACCTGACGACCTCGCAACGAGGGCTCTCCGCGCAGACAACGACCGATGCCGCGCTTGCCGCAGACCCTACGGCCGCCTTGAAAGGCAAAGATGCAATCCTGTTCACCGGTGACGAGCGCTGGATCACGGCCGAGCTCGGCGTTGCGCTGCGCGCGTTCGTCCAGCGCGGGGGTAAGGTCGCGTTCTTCTCGGCCGATGCGTTCCGCCGCACCGTCTCGCTCACCACCACCGACGTGGTTGGCCCGACCGAGCACCGCCAACGCGACATCTTCGGCGAGACGGTTCAATCAGTCAGCGAGGCGCCGGCTCCGGTCATCGCGTTCCAGGATGAACTCGGATTGCTGCGAGGCCCGACCGGACTGTTCACAAACTTCGAGCAGTCCAGGCAACAGGCCAGGGGCGCCGAGATCCTCACGGCTGCCGGTCGAGAAGCCGGCGCACCGGCGCTGATCGGTTACAAGCTCGGCAAGGGCACCGTGATTCGAGTCGGCGTGCGCGGCTGGTCTGCGGAACTCGCGGGCGGCGAACAGCCGAACGTCGCCTACACCACCGCCGCGATCATCGAGGTGCTGACGCGATGATGCAGCTAGGAGTTGTAGGCGCGCTCGAGAGCCTCGGCCTCGTGTTGATTGCTGCGCTGATCGCAGGCTGGCTACTCGCCTCGAGCGAACGCATGCGCTGGACCAGCGCCGTGCTCGTGCTCGTGCTCACGCCGCTCGTGCTCGCCGGTTCAGTTGTCGGCGACGAGCAGTCGAGCCTGCCAGAACTCTCTGCTCCTTTGATCGGGGCTGGTTTGATCGCCGGTGTGATCGCGCTGGCGGCGGTCGCCGCGGTGTTCGTGAAGTACCCCCGCGCCGTAATGCCGATCGCTCTCGCCACGATCGCCTTCCGCGTGCCGATTGACATCGGCGGCGACTCAGTGAAGCTTCTGCTCCCGCTCTACCTGACGATCGGCGGCGCCGTCGTTGCGCGCGCGTGGATGTACTGGCGCGGACGCGCGCTCGATGCTCCTCGCGGGCCGAAGCTGCTGGACCTCACGATCGTGGCCTTCCTCGGCCTCTACGCAATCCAGAGCCTCTACGCCGACGACGTCTCGGTCGCCACCCAGAACTTCTGCTTCTTCTACGCGCCGTTCGTGTTGCTCTACGGCCTCGCTGCTTCGCAGAAGTGGGATGCCAAGTTGCTTCGCACCTGCTTTGTCACTCTCGTGTCAGTCGCGTTGGTGCTCGTCTTTGCGGGATTCATCGAGTTCGCCCGCGGTCGCTATCTGATCACGATCGGCGGATCGCAGCCCTCGGATTTTGACCCGTACTTCCGCGTGCAGTCGCTCTTCTTCGACCCGAACATCTACGGGCGGTTCCTGGCGGTCGTGATGCTCGTGGCGGCGGCGGTGATGCTCTTCACCGACAAGACCAAGCGCGTGCTCGGCGCGGCGTTGATCCTCGCGATCCTCTGGGCGGGACTGGTGCTGTCGCTCTCGCAGTCGAGCTTTGCTGCGCTGCTTTCTGGACTGATCGTGCTCGCGGCGCTTAGATGGAAGGCGAAACCTGTGCTGATCCTGACCGGGGCGGCGATGCTCCTCGGGGCGATCTTCGCGATCGCGTTCCCATCTGTGACCGGCGTAGAGCTGACAAGCGGCAAGGGTGCAGAGAGAGCAACGAGCGGGCGGCTCGACCTCGTGACCGGCGGCCTCACTCTGTGGAGCCAGAAGCCATTCTTCGGCCACGGCTCCGGTGACTTCTCCGAGTCCTACCGTGCCAACAAGCTCGCCAAGCGCACCGTCTTCGGACCGGCAAGCACGACCAAGTCCCACACCGCGCCACTGACGGTCGCGGCTGAGCAGGGGATCGTGGGGCTCGCGGCGTTCATCGCTCTGCTGGTCGCCGGATTCGGCGCGGTCTTCCGCAGAGTCGGCAGGGAGGACGGTCCGCGAAAACGTCCCGGCCTGGTCGCCCGCGTCGCAGTTGCCGCTGGCTTCACTGCGATCTTCGTTCATGCTCTGGCTTATGCCGCGTTCCTGGAGGACCCGCTGATGTGGGTGCTGCTCGGCTCCGCGGTCTCGCTCGCGGCCATCCCGCGCAACGGCGTCGAAGAAGAATCCAAAGAAACCTCGTGATCAGCTACCTCCGCAGGCTCGCAAAGACCGGCTCGGCCTACACCGCGTCGAGCGTCCTGGCCAAGCTGATCGCGCTCTTCACGCTGCCGATCTACACGAAGTACGTCTCGCCCGCCGGCTTCGGACAGGTCGAGATCATCGCCACAACGGTGATCGTGCTTTCGATCCTTTTCAGGCTCGGCGCGATCGAGGCGTTGCTGCGCTTCTACTTCCTCGACAAGTACGACCCGCGCCAAGTCATCCGGACCGGCTTCTGGGGATTGGCGGTCACGACGACGATCGGTGTGGCGATCTGCTTCGCGCTGGCTGGTCCGCTCGCAACCATTCTGCTCCGCGACGCGCCGGGCGCAGACACGCTGGTGCAGATCGCGACGATCTGGTTCTGGTTTGCGACGTTCTACGAACTGCTGATGGCGCTCTTCCGGGTTGAGGAGAAGGCCGGCGCGTACGCGCTGGCGAGCATGACCAATGTGCTGATCACAGTGCCGCTCTCGTTGTGGTTCGTGATCGGCCGCGACATGGGAGCGGAAGGCCTCGTGCTCGGCAACGCGCTCGGCACGATGATCGTCGTCAGCGGGCTGCTGATCGTTCACGTCACTGCTGGCCGCATCCCAAAGCCCGGCCTGCCCCTCGCCAGCCCGATGCTGCGCTTCGGCCTACCGACCGTGCCGGGCGAGATCTCGCTCTACGCGCTCAACTGGGTCGATCGGATTCTGCTCGTGAACATCCCGGCCTCGCGAACGGCCGGCCTCGCCGCCGCCGGCCTGTACTCGATCGCCTACAAGCTCTCTCAAGGTGTGACCATATTTGTGCGCGCCTTTCAACTCGCGTGGCCGCCGCTGGCCTACTCGATCAAGTCGGATGCCGAGGCCAAAGTCGTCTACGGGCGCGTGCTCACCTACTACCTCCTGATCACGGGCGGAGTGGTGACGGCGTTGACTCTGCTCGCGGGACCGCTGGTGCGGCTTCTGACTTCGCAGCCGGACTTCTACGCGGCCGATCGCGCTGTGCCGTATGTTGCGACGGGGGTTGTGTTCTACGGCGCGTACCTCGTGCTCGTCTCGGCAGTTGCCCGCATGGGCAAGACCGGCTCGCTCTTCCCCGTTGCTTTCGCGGGACTCGTGGTGAACATCGGCCTGGGCCTCCTGCTGATCCCCGACCACAACATCGTCGGCGCCGGCATCGCGCTCGTCGGCGCGTATCTCGTGCTGCTGGGTCTGATGTACATCCGCGCGCGCCAGACGCTGGGCATCGTGCTCGAGTGGCGAAGGATCTTGCAGATCGCCGGGGTCGCTGTGGCCGTGGCGGTGATCGGCGACAACCTGCTTGAACCTGTGGGCACGGCCGCCGTGTTCGAGCGCATCGCCTGGTGGTTCCTCTATCCAGCCCTGCTTCTGATCACCGGCTTCTTCAGCCGCGCGGAGCTTGCGCAAATCCGGGACGTCCGCGCGCTGATCAAGCGCGCCCGGGGTTCGAAGTCCTTGGGCGATCGGCCGGATGTCACGCAAGAGGTGCACGGGCCGGAGTAGGGCTACGCCCGACAAGCCCACCATGCAAAGCCGACTAATCCACCAACCTTCGATCGCTAAAGCGCGCGCGTGACCCGAAAGCCCTGCGCGATCGCCCGGATCTGATGCAGGAGGTGCACGGCTCCGAGTAGGGCGAGCAAGATTCCACGCGCCCAGATCGACTCCACCCGGTCGTCGCCCCAAGAGAGCAGCATGTCGATGATCGAGGCCGCGGCCACAAGGTTGATGAAGCCGGGAAAGACAATCAGCTGCCCGAAGTTCGTGTACCTGCTCCAGAGCCAGCCCCGGCCCGAGCCGCCGGCCATCGCTTCAGCACCTGACGCCTCAAGATTCAGAGCATCCGGGTCGCCACCCATGCGCGCCATCGCCGCCCGGACCATCGGCTCAGAGCCGCGCAGCTCGGGCCTGTCGCGGTAGACGCCCCACATTATGTGGTCGCGCGCGCTGTACGGAACCCGCACCAGCGAGAGAATCACGATCATCGCCGCGGCGAGCCACCACCAGTCGCCGGTCTCGTGAAAGACGGCCCAGCCGAGCGCGCCGGTCATCAGCGCGGGGATGTAGTAGTGCCCGACCCAGTCCAGATACGCGCCCCCGGCGCCAGAACTCTTGCCCTCAATCTCGCGCTCGAAGCGCGCGAGCTCTCCGTCGCAGAAATCCAGCACGAACGAAAGTTGAAGCAGCAGGATCGCGGCGATCTGCGCCCAGAAGGAGTTGATAGCCAGCAGCCCTGCTCCGACCAGTCCAATCAGGATCCCGACGACCGTCGTCTGGTTGGCGCTGATCCCGGTCGGCAGCAGCACCCGCGTGACGCGGATCGAAAGCTTGCGCACGCCGCGCGCATACACGCGCCGCAGGTCGCGCGGCTCGTCGGCCGCGCCGGTGCCCTCGCCGCCGCAGATCTTGATCAGCTCTGGGAGTGGCGGCAGATTCTTCCGCGAGATCTCTGCGCTGGTCGTCACAATCACCCCGACAGTACTCGCTGGAAACGTCGTTCGAATCGCGTCGGCCAGTTGCCGGTACCGTTCCGGAGATGCCCGAGCTGCCCGTCATCTATCTCGCAGCCGGCCGCGGATCGCGGCTTGGCGACCTCACCGCAGATCAACCCAAGGCCGTGGTCGAGGTTGGCGGGCGCCCGCTCGCCGATCGCGCGTTTGCGTATCTGCGCGCGGCGGGGTTCGATCGCATCGTCGTGCTCACCGGACACGCCGCCGAAGCATTTGACGACTACGACGTCGAGACGATCTTCAACGATCGCTGGGAGACCGAGAACAACATCACTTCGCTCTGGCAGGCACGCGGGATCGTCGCCGGTGGCTGCACGATCGTGAACTGCGACTTGCTCTTCGAGCCAGAACTCGCGCAGCGCCTCGCCGACACCAAGGGAACAGCGATCCTGGTGGATGACGTGCTTCAAGTTGACGAAGAATCAATGAAGGCCACTGAGACCGACGGCGGGCTCGACCGCCTGCACAAGTCGATCCCGCTGGCCACATCGATCGGCGAGTACATCGGCCTCACCCGCATCGATCCAGCCGACGGCCCGCGCCTTGCCGAGATCCTCGACGAGTTCATCGCCGCCGGAAACACGCAGGTCTATTACGAGGATGCGATCGAAGCGCTCTCGGAGGAGCGCTGCGTGCGCCTCGAGCGCATCGGCGGCGCCAAGTGGGTTGAGATCGACGACCACGATGATCTTGCCCGGGCGCGCGACGAAATTGCGCCGGCGATCGATGGGAAGGCTGCAGTCAGTGGCTGAGGACATCGACCAACTGGTGTCGGCCATTGCCTCAACGAGGCAGATCGACCTTCCGCAGTTCTTGCGCAGCGTCGAAGGCAACGAGGCTTTGGCTGCCGAGCTCGCCGAGGTGCTGAGCGCGATCGATTCCGGGTCGCCGCTGATGGTGTCCGGAACTTCCCAATCAGCCGCTGTCTGCAACGACCTCAGAGTTTCCGGCGCCATGCGCGAGATCGTCCGCGACAACACCCGCAGCGAAGTCGAGCGCATCGCGGCCATCGCTGTGCGCGAGCACGATGCGCTGATCGCAGTCGGCGGCGGGCGCCCGATCGATGTCGCCAAGTCTGCGGCGCTGGCCTCCGGTCTGCCAGTCGTCGTCGTTCCGACTCAGCTTTCGGCAGATGGAATTGCCTCTCCGATCTCGGTGATCGCCGAAGCCGACGGCGCGGTGGTCAGCGAGCGCTCGTCGCTGCCCGTAGCTGTGCTCGCCGATCTGGAAACGCTTGCGGCAGCCCCGATCGGCTTCGCGCGCGCGGGGGTGGGGGATCTGCTGGGCAACAGCAGCGCCCTGGTCGATTGGCGGATCGCGGCCGACGCAGAGAAGGACTCTGTCGATGATTTCGCAGCGCTGCTCTCAAGCTGCGCGCTGCTTCTGATCGACGGCCTCGACCTTTCACCGCTTGGCAGCGGCAAGCTGACGATCGAACTTGCCCGCCGGCTGCTCGACGGGCTGGTCCTGAGCGGCCTCGCAATGGAGATCGCTGGCTCCTCGCGCCCGTGCTCTGGTTCGGAACACCTGATCAGCCACGCGCTCGACCGACTTGAGCCGGGAACGGCCACGCACGGCGAGCAGGTCGCGTTCGGCACGCTCGTTGCCACGAAGCTGCAAGGCGGCGATGTTGACGCTGTTCGCGAGAGCATCGCCGCGGTCGGCATGAAAGGCGCGTTGACCGGTTTCGACCTCGGCGCGGCGCGTCTGGCCGAGGTCGTCGCCTACGCACCTGCAACACGCCCGGGCCGATACACCGTGCTCGATCGCGATCGCCCCTCTGGCGCCGAGCTCCGCACGCTGCTTGAAGAGCTCCTGTAGTCCCATCACCTCGTACGTTCGGCCACCCGGGCAGGGGGGCCGAATGCTGCACTGAATCGACGCTCTTGCACGCGGCTTATCCCGTGTACCAGGTCGTTCCTTACTCAAGGGTCAGACCGAAAGCGCCGACAGAAGGTTGTTACTGAGAATTTCAGACTTTTCAGGCAGACGGGTCCGTCGATCGGACCCAAGCAGTGAAGGAAACCAACAAGGGATGCAGGGAATGCACGGATGTGCGCGGAGTCAGGGCGGCACCCAGGGCTGTCGTGTGACAGTTCGACCGAATCGATCGGTGGAGGCAAGGGTTCAGAACTACGTGACAAGGACGTCGCGAATTGCTCTTCTCACCCTGACGACTCTGGTCGCGGCGTGCATTTTTTCGGTCGCGCTGTTTGCGCAGACTGCGAACGCGAACGTAACGACGACCCTTGACGCGCGGTACCAGCAGAACGGCACGACTACCGAGATCCCGAATCCGGTCGCCGGCTCGCACCCCGACTTTCGTCAGACCCTGAACATCGGAGGGACCGACGACCTCCAGCGCCTCGTGCTCGACTTCCCGCCCGGACTGATCGGCGACCCGAACGCGATCGCGGCGGCCAGTCGCTGCACAGTTAATTACACCGGGGTTACTTCGTCGAGCGGCAGCCCGAGTTATGCGGGATGCCCTGCATCGAGTCGGGTCGGAACAATTCGCGCCGTCGCAGAATCCGGGCTCACGTGTTCGGACATCACCCTGACCGGCTCGATATATCTGCTCCAGAACCGGCCCACTGCCAATCCCGAGGTCCCCGCCTATCTCGGCATCAACCTCTCTGGTAGCGCGAACGTATGGCTCCTCTTCTGCGCAGGTCTCACCGCGAACATGAACATGACCGCGAGGATCACGCTGCGTCCGACTGACCAGGGCCTGCGCGTCGAGATCATCGACGACCTGCCAAAGACAGACCCGATCATCGGCGGAGACATCCGGATCAGGCAGATCGATGAGACGATTTCCGGCATGGCTCCAAGCGGTAAGCCATTTCTGACGGCGCCAACGCGTTGCGGCGCGTCCTCGAGCTGGGATACAAACGTCTTCACGCGGGCCTACTCGTCGAATACGAACACGAACGCGAGTATCGACGGCACCGCTTACTTGTCCGCGAGTTCGTCGCGAACCGGTACCTGCACGGCTGCGGCTGCGCCTGCACACACCTTCTCGCTCACGCAGACCAACACGCGGCCTGGTGCGCCCGTAGGGCTGCGCGCAGTTCTGAACAATCCGGTCCCCACGACCAATGTCAACCAGGCCCCGTATGCGAAGAGCTTCTCGTTGGTCCTGCCGGTCGGCATGAAGGTGAACCCGGCCATCGGCGCCCGCCTGGGTGGCCCCGGCGGTGGATGTACGGAGGCGCAGTTCCTCCGCGCGGATGCGAACAACCCGGTCACCGCAGCGACGCCCACCTGTCCTACGACCAGTGAGGTCGGAAACGTTGCAGTCACCGTGCCGGAAATCACGGGCGATCTTTCTGGTCGCATCTATCTCGGCGAGCCGCGCGCGGGCGACGCTGCGGCAGGCATTTACCGCCTCTATATAAACGCTGCGCGCGGCGGGGTTGTGACCAAGTTTCAAGGCACTGCAACCGTAAACGCCAGCAACGGCCAGGTGACGGTCGCGGTGGACAACGTCAACACCTACTTCACCGGACTGCCGCAGTTCAACTATTCGAGGTTCGACATGGACTTCAACTCGAACTCGGCCGGTATCGGCTCGCCGAGTTCCGGCGCGGTGACCAACCCGCAGGATGGCCAGCAGATGCTCGTGAACCCGCAGTGGTGTGGAGTTCACACCGCGAGTGCCACGGTCGTGCCCTGGACCTCACCGACGCAGTCGAATGAGACCTTCCCGACGAGCCTCACCACCGCCGCCGAAGCTGGCGCCCCCTGCGCCTTCAACACCTTCAACACGACGAACGTGACCTTCTCTGCGAGGATGACCAACCCCGGCACCGGCTCCGGCGGCACGCTCAACGCCCGAGCCGGTCAGCATTCGGACCTCACACTGAACGTGGCCCGGGCCGACCGCACGGACAATCTCAAGAACTTGGTGTTCAAACTTCCGGTCGGGTACGCCGGCTCGGCAAACGCAGTACCGACCTGTTCAGGTATCACTTCGTCCTCGCTCGGGACGTGCACCAACGCGAACGCCCTCGGATCCGCCGCGGTCACGGTTGGCAATGGACCGACCACGATCGCGATGTCCAGCACGATCTACAACGTCGTGACCGACAACAGCTCGCAGACGGCCAAGCTGGCGATCGTCACCCCGGCGAATGTCGGACCGTTCAGCCTGGGCAACGTCATCAACTACTCGATCCTGACGCTCGACAACGCAACGTCCTTCCGTCTGGTTTCGACAACCGACCTCACGCAATCGATCCTGGGAGTCCCGATCGATTACCGAAACATCGCGCTGACCCTGAACGGCATGGCTGGCGCAACGCCATTTCTGACCAATCCGTCGGAGACCTGCGGCCAGCCACTCGTGTTCGACGCGGCGATCACCGCGGCGGGCAACCCGAACGGCGCCTCCGGTACACCGACGACGCCTGGCCCGGCCATTACGCCAGCGAACTCAACCCCGCAGTCGCTCGACTGCACAACCAGCGTGCAGCCCTTCACCCCGGGACTCGCCGTAACGCCGACCACACTCGCGACTGCGCAGCCGACCGGACTGACGCTCACCGTTTCGCAGTCGCAGACTGCAGCGACCACGCAACAGTCCACGATCAAGGACGTGACGGTCACGATGCCGACCGGCCTTGAGATCAACCCGGGATTCGCGGCGTCAGCGACGGCCTGCCCCACTGGAACGATCACGGCCGACATCGCCGCGAAGACCAACACCTGCGCCGGTACGGCCACGAAGATCGCCGATGTGACGGTCAACACTCCGTTGCTGGCGACGGCAGTGACCGGCCAGATGTATCTCGAACAGCCGGGCGGAACACCCACGACTCGCTACAGGTTTGTTCTCTACATCAGCATGCCCGGCGGCATGATGATCGTCCGTGGCGGTGCGACGCTGAATGGCTCGAGCGCCGGCGGGGTTTCCGGCAGCACCGGGGCCGTGAACAGCGGAACTGGCCAGCTTGTCGCGACCTTCACGGGCCTTCCCGACGTGCCGTGGTCGTCGATGGCTCTCAACTTCAACAGCACGACGCCGATGTTCGTCAACTCCGACACGATCGGCACGCAGACCTTCACCGGCAGCTTTGCGCCCTACTCAACGAGTTCGTCCAACCCAGCGACGGCCACGGCGAGCTACTTGACCAACTACAACGGCACGGTTGGATCGATTGGCGCCGACCCCTGGGCGCCGACCTTCAGCCAGACAATTTCATCGACCGCGCCGAACGCACACCCGGACCTGAGCATGACGGTCAACCGATCGGAGAAGAGCCAGCAGCTCAGCTCGATCACGTATGCACTGCCGTCTGGTTTGACTGGTGCTCCGGCGGCGGTCCCGACCTGCAGCCAGGTCCAGGCCGATGCGGCCGCCTGTCCAGCCAGCACCCGGATCGGTTCCCTCACGACGAGCGTCGGTTCGGCTCTCGTGGCGACGCCTGGCGTTGGTCTCGCAAGCCTCAGCGGAAACCTATACAACACGGCAGCAGCGGGCGCCCTCGCCAAGTTCACGGCGATCGTTCCGGTCGTACTGGGACCGTTCAATCTCGGTTCGATGACCCTTCCGGTCGCCGTTTCGATGAGACCCGCGACTGATCCGGACCCGTACGGCCTGAACGCCAGCGTCTCGCTGCCCAACCGCTACGAGGGCGTGAAGATCCGTTACCGCAGCCTCGCCGTGACGATCAACGGCGTTGCCCCCGGCAACGGCGCGAACTTCCTCACCAACCCGAGCCAGTGCGCAACGAGCAAGACGACGACGGCAACGATGACGTCGAATCTCGCGAACGTCGCCACCGGCACTCAGAGCTTCACGACCGGCGCCTGCGCTGGCGGATTCGGCGCAACGCCGCCGACGATCAGCGTTGCGAGCAACCCGGCGCCCGTCGCAGCTCAGGCCCCGATGGGAATCACCGCCAACGTCGCCAACGCGACCGGCAACCCAACCGTCAAGCGGATCAATATCACGATGCCCGCGGGCGTCACGTTGAACGCCGCAGTCGGAAACAGCGGGGCGAACACCACTTGTTCGACGGCGAACATCGACGCTGACACCTGCGGTTCGGCCACCGTCTACGGAACCGCCACGATGACTACTCCGCTGATCGCGGGCAGCTTCGTCGGCAACATCTATCTCGAGACGCCGACTACGACCGGCAACCCGGATGAGCGTTTCCGCGTCGCGATCATCGTGCCGCTGCCCGGGCAGAAGCTGATCATCCGCGGCAAGATCCGCGTCAACGGTGACACCACTGTGACCGCGGGCGGAACGGGATCGGTTGATACCGGAACGGGCGTCGTCACGGCCGACTTCGACAACCTGCCGGACCTCTCGTTCAACACCTTCAACGTCAACTTCAACACCGGTTCGCGCGCAGTCATGATCGCGCCGTCCCCCTGCTCGTCAACGAACACGATCACCGGTCAGCTCTACCCGTACAACAACCCGGCGACGAACGTCAGCAACAACTCGAACCTGAACAACAACAGTCCGTGTGTTGCAGCGACCTTCAATCCGACCTTCTCGGCGTCGGTCTCCAGCACTACCGCCGGAGCCAATCCCGACCTCACGATGGCCGTCACCAACTCGGGTGCCAACGTGGACGCGCTGCGCAGCGCGACCTTCCGCATGCCGACAGGCTTTGTCGCCAACACAAACAACGTCGCGCGCTGCACCCAGGCGGTTGCCACCGCCGGAAACTGCGCCACCCCGGCAGTCGGTACGGCGACGATCGTCGTGGGAACCAACTCCGAGGGCTACTCGATGAGTGGTTCGATCTACAACGTCACGCCGAACGCCAACGAGCCGGCGCGCCTCCAGGCGATCATTCCGATCAACATCGGGCCGTTCGTGCTCGGCAAGTTCTCGGCACCTGTCTCGACCAGCCTGCGCTCTGACTACGGCATCGACGCAACGGCCTCGCTGCCGCTGCGCTACGAGGGCGTCGAGGTTCGCGTGCGCTCACTGTCGGTCACGCTTTCCGGCACAGTCGGCGGCCAGCCGTTCGCACAGAACCCGAGCGTTTGCTCCACGGTCAGCACGTTCAACGCAGACCTTGGCAACGGCTCCACAACCGTCAACCGCGTATCGCCCTCGATCACGATCAACGGCTGCCCGCGCGCCTTCGGTACCGCACCGACACTCGCGGTCACGCCGAGCACCACCCAGGCAGCCGACCCGGTCGGCCTGACCTTCAACATCGGCTCTGCGGCATCCAACCCGACGATGAAGCGCGTCCAGATCGACTTCCCGACGGGCATGGAGATCAACCCGGCATTTGCCAACGGCCTGACGCCGTGCACCGCCCCGACGGTCGCAGGCTGCGCTGCGGCCAACTCGATCGGAACGGTCTCGCTGACCACTCCGCTGCTTTCGACCAGCCCGCTCTCGGGCAACGTCTACGTCGTCACGCCGGGCACGACTGCCGGCACCCGATACAAGGTCGTGATGATCGTCGATCTGCCCGGTACGAACGAGCTGATCGTTCAGGGCGCTGTCACCGTCAACGGTTCGACCACGATCCCGACCGGCGGAACAGGTGCCGTTGACAGCGGCACCGGCAAGATCTATGCCGACTTCGACAACATCCCGGACCTCGGCTTCACCGCGATGGCGCTGACCTTCAACAGTGGAACCCGCGCGATGGTCGTGAACCCGGAAACCAACGGAACGCAGACGTTCACCGGAACCTTCACCAACAACGCGGGCGGCGCAAACGTCACAGCCAGCCCGACCTATGCGACGACCGGCGCGAGCACCGCGTTCAACCCGTCGTTCACCGCCACGGCGTCGAGCTATGTCGCCAACGCGCACCCGACGCTGACGATGAACATCGGACGCGCCGACAAGTCCAAGCAGTTGAGGAACCTAGCGATCCGCCTGCCCGCAGGTCTGACCGCAAACACCGCGGCAGTTCCGCAGTGCACCCAGGCAAGCGCCGCCGCGGCAACGTGCGCGACCACCCAGGCGACCTCACAGGTCGGAACGATTCCGAGCGTCACGATCGGCTCGGGCACCGAGACCTACAACGTCACCGGAGGAAAGATCTTCGCGGTCGTCCCGAACGCGACCGAGCCAGTTCGCTTCCAGGCGATCATTCCGGTCGTCGTCGGCCCCTACAACCTCGGAAACATGACAGTGCCGATCAACGGTTCGCTGCGCGGCTCGGACTACGGCATCGACCTTGCGACCACGCTTCCGACCCGCTACGAGGGCATCGCCGTCCGCATCCAGACGATGCAGATGGTCATCAATGGCACCGTCAACGCCGCCGATTACATGAACAACCCGAGCAAGTGCACGGCAGGCTCAATCAGCGCCGACATGACTGCGGCCGACAGCACGCCCGACAGCTCGACCGCAAATAACTCGTCCGTCTACACGGCCACGGGCTGCCCGGTTGCCTTCGGAACCGCTCCGACCACGACGGTCTCCGGCATCAGCACTTCGACCCAGACCCCGACCGGCATGGTCGTGAGTGTCAACTCGGCGACCGGCAACCCGTCGATCGGTGGCGTCAGGCTGACGCTCCCAGCGGGCATGTCGCTGAACCCGGCCGTGGGCAACAATGGCGCCAACACCACTTGCGCCACGGCCGTGATCGACGCGATTACGCCGAGCACCGACGCATGCCCGGCCGCATCGCAGCAGGGCACTGTCTCGCTGACCACTCCGCTGCTCGCGGGTACATTCACCGGCAAGGTCTACCTCGAGTCGCCCGGCACGACCGCGGCCACTCGCTACAAGCTGGCGATCGTCGTCGCACTGCCCGGTCAGATGCTGATCGTGCACGGCTCGGCCACGGTTGACGGGTCGACGACGATCCCGACCGGCGGAACTGGCGCCAAGGACTCCGGCACCGGAGTCATCGTCGCCGACTTCCCGTCGATTCCGGACCTCGCCTTCAACAACCTGACGCTGACGCTGGCCACGAGCAACCGTTCGATGCTGATCACCCCTTCGACCTGTCAGGCAGGTTGGTCGATCGGCACGCAGATCACGCCCAACGGCGGCGGCGCTGCAGTCAACGGCACGCAGAACTTCACCACCTCGGTCAACTGCACGCAGTCATTCGCGCCGACCTTCTCGGGCACGCTCAGCTCGTACGTTGCCGGCGCCAACCCGAACCTGACGATCGCTGTGACCAACGGCGGCAGCACAGTAAATTCGATCCGCAACTTCAATGTGAAGCTGCCGACCGGCCTCGTCGCCAACACGACGGCCGTCGCTCGCTGCCCGCAGGCAAGTGCCACGGCAGGAACCTGCGCATCGACCACCCCGAGCAGCGCGGTCGGAACGATCACGACCACGATGGGCGGTAGCTCCGAGCAGCTCTCGCTGGGCGGCACCGTCTACAACGTCGTGCCGAACGCGACCGAACCCGCGCGCCTCGCCGCGCTCATCCCGGTCCTCGTCGGACCGTTCAACCTTGGCAACCTGCCGGTTGACATCTCGACCGCGCTGAACGACGGCTCCGCCGATTCCACCCGCACATACGCGGTTGATACCTTCTCGCAGCTGCCGACCAAGTACGAGGGCATCGACGTTCGCGTGCGCTCGCTGAGCCTGACGGTCAACGGCACCGTCGGCGGTCAGCCGTTCATGATCAACCCGAGCGCCTGCATCAGCAGCACGATCGGCGCCGACATCATCTCGCCGGACCCGATAACGGTGTCACGCACGACAGCGGCAAACTTCACTGGCTGCAATCGCGCCTACACGACTGACCCGACCCTGACGGTCACGCCGTCCACCCAGGCCGCGGGCCAGCCGGTCGGCCTGCAGTTCGACCTCGGCACCAGCCTGACCAACCCGACGACCAAGAACATCAGGATCAACTTCCCGACCGGCTTCGAACTGAACCCGGCCGCAGGCAGTGGCCTGAACTACTGCTCAGCTGCGAACCTCGCCACGACCCCAGGTCAGACGACATGTGACGGCAACGGCTCGCGCCTGGGCACGGTCACGCTGACCACGCCTCTCCTTTCGGCACCGCAGACCGGCGCCGTCTACCTCGAGCAGCCGGGCACGAGCGCAACGACTCGCTACAAGGCCGCCATCGTGGTCAAGCTTCCGAGCAAGGACCTGATCCTGTACGGCGCGATCACGTTGAACGGTTCGAGCACGATCCCGACCGGCGGCACCGGAGCGGTTGACTCGGGCACCGGCCAGATCGTCGCCGACTTCCCGGGCATCCCGGACCTTGGTTTCACCAACATGCGCGTCGCCTTCAACAGCGGCAGCAACGCACTGTTCGTCAACCCCGAGGCCTGCACGCTGGCAACCTTCAGCGCAGACTGGACCCCGACGGGCACCGGCGCAGTCAGGAACGTCACCAACGGCTACACCCCGGACACCAACTGCGCCGCGCAGCCGTTCGCGCCGACCTTCAACGGCAGCGCGTCGCCGACGACCTCGGCCGCCAACCCTGACCTGACGCTCAACTTCGTCCGCCCGGACAACAACCGCGACCTGCGCAACATCGCGATCAGCCTGCCGACCGGTCTCGTTGCCGCGACCAGCGCGACCTCGCTCTGCTCGCAGGCCACGGCCGCTGCCGGTGGTTGCGCCGCCAACCAAATCGTCGGAACGGTTTCGACATCGATCGGATCCGGCGCCTCGACCTACACACTCAATGGCTCGATCTACAACGTTGCTGCCAACGCATCCGAGGCGGCGCGGTTCAGCGCGATGATCCCGGTCGTCGTCGGTCCGTTCGACCTTGGCAAGCTGACGATCCCGGTCCCGGCGACGCTGCGTTCTGACCTTGGCGTTGACGCCACGGCTCAGCTGCCGACCCGCTACGAGGGCATCGCAGTCCGCATCCGCTCGATGCAGATGGTGCTCAACGACACCGCCAACGGCAACCCCTTCATGATCAACCCGAGCAAGTGCCAGAGCAACTCGGTTGGCGCTTCGATGACCTCTGACGGCGGATCGCCGGCAACTGTTGCGAGCAGCTTCAGCTACACGACAACTGGCTGCACCGGCTTCACGACGGCGCCGAGCCTGACCGTTGCCACGAGCAACTCGGTCCCGGCCGAGCCCGCAGGCCTGACATTCACGATCAACTCTGCGGCCAACAATCCGACGATGAAGCGCGTCCAGCTGACTTTCCCCAGCGGCATGGAGATCAACCCGGCCTTCGGCACGGGACTGACCGCCTGCCCGACCGCGACGATCAACGCCGGCGGCGCAGGTTGCCTCGCCAGCGCGACGCTCGCAAACGTCACGATGGTCACCCCGTTGCTCAACTCGAACCCGACCGGCAAGGTCTACCTCGAGTCACCGGGCACGACCGCAACCACGCGCTACAGGGTCGCGATGGTCATCGACCTTCCGGGTCAGAAGCTGATCGTGCGCGGCGCGATCACGATCAACGGCTCGAGCACGATCCCGACCGGCGGCACCGGTTCAGTTGACTCCGGCACCGGCCAGATCAGCGCCGACTTCGACAACATCCCGGACCTCGGATTCACGAGCCTGACGATGGCCTTCAACAGCGGCAACAACGCGATGGTCGTCAACCCCGAGACCTGCGCCAACAGCTTCGGCGCGACCTTCACGCCGAACTCCAACACGGGCGCAACCACCAACACCTCACCGTCCTACCCGCTGAGCGGCTGCGGCGCCTTCGGATTTGACCCGAGCTTCACGGCCAGCGTTGACAACACAGCGCCTGCCGGTCACCCGAACCTCACCCTGAACGTCGCGCGCAGCGACAAACAGAAGACGCTCAAGTCAATGGCGATTCACCTGCCGACCGGCCTCGTGGCCAACACGTCGGCAGTCGCAACGCCTTGCACCCAGGCCAGCGCGGCAGCAGCAACCTGCGCCACGACGGCTGCGGGCTCGCAGGTCGGAAGCTTCACGACGAGCTTCGGCTCGGGTGCCTCGACCTTCTCGCTCGGCGGCGGCCAGATCTTCCAGGTCACGCCCAGCAGCACCGAGCCGGTTCGCTTCGCGGCGATCGTCCCGGTCGTCGTCGGTCCGTTCGACCTTGGCAAGCTGACGATCCCGGTCACGTCAAGCATCCGCGCCGACTACGGCATCGACGTCAACGCGACGATGCCGCAGCGCTACGAGGGCATCGCCGTCCGCCTGCGCACCCTCGCGATGACGCTGAACAGCACGGTCGGTGGCAACAACTACATGACCAACCCGAGCAAGTGTCAGAGCAACACGATCAGCGCTGAGTTCACCGCTGGCGACAACAGCGTTGACACTTCAAGCGCAAACAACAGCTCGTCGTTCACGACTGCTGGATGCTCGGCAACCGTCCCGGCCTACAACCCGACGCTCAGCACTTCAGTCAACCCGACCACTGCTGGCGCTCCGACAGCACTGACCCTGGGTGTGGCCGTCCCGACCGATAGCGCAACGACCAACCGCGTGCAGGTCGCGCTACCGGTCGGCATGGAACTGAATCCGGGCGTCGGCAACGGCCTCGTCGCCTGCTCGACGATCGACACAGACGCATCGCCCACCAACCCGTGCAAGCTGACCAGCAGCAACATCGCGACGGTCACGCTGAACACGCCGCTGCTGCCCGGCGCTCAGACCGGTGAGGTCTACCTCGAAACCCCGGGCAACACGGCGTCAACTCGTTACAAGCTCGCTCTGGTCATCCACCTGCCGGGCAGGGACGTGGTCATCAAGGGCGGCACGCTCGTCAACGGTTCGACGACGATCGCACCGGGTGGCCTCGGTTCGACCGACCCGACCAGCACGGCTACCGGTCAGGTGACTGCCGACTTCCCGGGCATCCCGGACCTTGGCTTCACGAACATGTCGATCGCGTTCAACAGCGCAAGCAAGCTCTTCGTCAACCCGAAGAACGCCGCCACGCAAACAGTTCAGGGCACGCTGACGCCGAACTCAGACGCGACCACCAGGTCCGCGAGCGCAACGTTCTCGACGTCCGGCGGAACCAGCGCGATCACCGGCTGGAACCCGACCTTCAGTGCCGCGCTCAGCACGAGCGTTTCGGGGTCGAACTCGAACCTGACACTGAACCTTGGCAACCCGCTTGGAATGCAGGAGCTCAAGAGCTTCGGCGTCACCCTGCCGGTTGGACTCGTGGCCAATACGGCAGCCGTCCCGCGCTGCAGTCAGGCCGATGCCGACGCAGGAACTTGCGCCGCTGCGAACGCGGTCGGAACGGTCTCGACAACGTTCGGCTCCAGCAACATTCTCGCCGAGGACTTCACAGTCAGTGGCACGATCTACAACGTCATTCCGAACGCCGATCAGCCGGCGCGCCTGCAGGCCGTCATTCCGGTGCAGGTCGGACCGTTTGTTCTGGGCCAGCTGAGCGTTCCGGTTCCGACCGCTCTGAACCCCGATCTAACGGTCACGGCGAGCGCCTCGCTGCCGAGCCGCTACGAGGGGATCGCCGTGCGCGTCCGCTCAATGCAGATGACCATCCAGGGTCAGCCGAGCGGCAACAAGTTCCTCGTTGCTCCGAGCAAGTGCGGCTCCAGCAACATCTCCGGCACGCTCACTTCGGACACGAACAACAGCTCCACGTTGAGCTCAGCCATAAACATCACCGGTTGCCCGAGCAACTTCACCACAGGCCCGACAATTTCAGTCTCGAACACCACGAACACGACCGCCGCCCCGACTGGCATGACGCTGCAGATCGACTCCGCGGCGAGCAACCCCACGATCGGCAGCGTTGTGACGACGATGCCGCTGGGAATGACCCTCAACCCGGCAGTCGCAAACCTCAACGGGGCAATCAGCGCCTGCCCGACGGCGACGATCAACGCACTGGCCTCAAACCCGAATGCCCCGGCCTGCCCGGCCGCCAGCAAGGTCGGCGACGTCTCGCTGGTCACGCCGCTCCTGCCCGGAACCAAGACCGGAGCGATCTACCTCGAAGAGCCCGGCAACACCGCCGCCACGCGCTACAAGCTCGTGATGATCGTTGACCTTCCCGGCACGAAGCTGATCGTCCGCGGTTCGACCACCGTCAACGGCTCGAGCGACCTCGTCGGCGGCCTCGGAGCAACCGACGGTGGCAGCCCGACGGGCCGCATCGTCGCAAGCTTCAACTCGATTCCGGACCTCGGATTCACGCAGCTGATGATTGCCTTCAGCGGCGGCGCGAACGCGCTCTTCACCAATTCCGAGACTGCAGGAACGCAGACCGTCGCCGCACAGATCGCGCCGCAGTCGGGCGGATCGACGATCACCGCGAACGGCACGTACAGCACCGTCTACGGGGGCAGCGGATCTCAGGCATCTGAACCGTTCAACCCGACCTTCGGCGCGACATTCAGCACGCTCGACGCCGCAGCCAACCCGGACGTGACGATCACTGTAAACCGTGCCGACTACACGCAGCAGATCGAGGACTTTGATCTGCACCTGCCGCCGGGGCTTGTGGCCAACACGGTCCTGACCCCGCGCTGCTCGCAGGCAGACGCCGCGGCCGGCACCTGCGCCGCCGCCAGCGCGGTCGGATCCGTCACGACCAGGATCGGCACCGGCAGCGACCAGCTGACGATGAACGGCACGCTATACAACGTGATCCCGGATGCCGCGGAGCCGGCACGTCTTGCGGTCGTCATTGCAGTTCAAGTCGGTCCGTACAACCTGGGCAAACTGAGTCTCCCCGTCACGACGCAAATCGTCACTGGCGCGCAGGCGAGCGACCTATCGATCGACACGCATACCGCCCTGCCGAAGTTCTACGAAGGCGTCCCGGTGCGTATTCGTGAGCTGCAGATCCTGCTCGAGGGGATGGCCGACCAGGGAACCCCGTCAACGACCGACGACAAGCCCTTCATGATCAACCCCTCGCAGTGCGCGAGCAACACCCTCAGAACGACGATGACGTCCACCCTCGGCAACGCGGTCACGATCGGCTCGCCCGGTGGCGACTTCACAATCGCCAACTGCGCCAACGCGCCGTACAACCCGGCGATCACGGCAAGCCTCAGCACGACCGAGCGCGGCAAGCCGGTCGGCATCGACCTTGGCTTCCAGTTCAGCGGCAACTCTTCATCGACCAAGAAGATCGTCACGACCTTCCCCGCGGGCATGGCGATCAACCCGGGCGTCGGAAACTACGGCGTTGGCATGACCTGCGCCGTAGCGACCGTGCAGGCCGGAGGAGTTGGCTGCCCGTCGAGTTCAAGGCTTGGCGCGGTCTCGCTCGACACGCCGCTGCTGCCCACGACTCAGACCGGCGCGCTCTACCTCTTGCCGCCAGTCGGCAACCAGGCAGCTACGCGCTACCGCCTTGGTCTCTTCGTGGATCTGCCCGGCGCGGGCGACCTCTACACGACCGGCAGCGTCACCGTTGACGGCTCGTCTGACGTCCCGACCGGTGGAACCGGCGCGGTCGACTCTGGCGATGGCCAGGTCATCGCGACCTTCGACAACCTGCCAGACCTGCAGTTCAACAACCTGACGATCAGCTTCAAGACGACCGGGGCCGGCGAGCACGCACTGTTCACCAACCCGAACACCTGCGGAACGTTCAACGTTGTCGCGGACATGTCGCCGTGGGCCCGCCCGACCACCTCCGAGCAGGCAAGCACGAGCTTCACCACGACAGACACGGTCGCAAGCTGCATCCAGACCGAGTCCGCCGACCAGCCCGGATACGTTTCAGCTGAGCTCGGAGCGATCGGCCCTGACTTCAACAACCCGGCAGGCCCGGCCTACTACGCAGGTGCAAGCCAGCCGGTCACGATGACCGTCAACCGCCCCGACTCCGACAAGTCGATCAAGCGCGTCAAGTTCCTCCTGCCCCCGGGCCTCGTCGGTTCTGCCGACGCTGCTCCGACCTGCACCCAGGCCTCGGCCGACGCAGGTGACTGCGCAACGACGCAGGCCGGTAGCCAGATCGGAACCGTCACGCTGAAGATCGGTGATTCCTCTGACACCTACGAGATCACAGGTGGCCTGTTCAACACCGACGCCCCGAGCAACCGCCCGGCCAAGTTCACGTTCATCGCTGACGTCAACGTCGGACCGTTCGCCTTCGGCAAGGTGATCGTGCCGGTCGACGTCAACCTCGACAACAACGACTACAGCCTCTTCGCCGAGACCGGCGACATGCCGCAGGTCTTCGAGGGCATCCCGGTGCGCATCAGCCAGATGAAGATCGCTCTCGTCGGTACCGCCGACCAGGGCACGCCGTCAACAGCTGACGACAAGGTCTTCATGAGCAACCCGCGCTCGTGCTCGACCACGCTGAATGTCCGCGCGGTCATCACGTCCTCACCTGGCAATACGACCAAGAACGCAACCGCGCCGCTGGCCGGACCGTTCACCAACTGCTCGAGCCTCAACCTCAACGCCAACACCGTGACGATCGAGAACCAGCCAGTCGCTCCTGAAACGGGCAACGGAGCAGAGCGCCCGACGGGCCTCAACGTCCAGGTCCACCAGGACGAAAACCTCGCGACCCAGGCGACTCTGAAGGAACTTGAGCTTGCTCTTCCGGGCTTCCGCCTCAGCGCGCCGGCCGCCAACGGCCTCCAGGCCTGCACGGCGTCTCAGCTGAACAATCAGACCTGCCCCCCCGAGTCGCGAGTCGGTACCGCCTGGCTCGACACATCACTGCTGCCGAAGAATCAGACGAGCCCTGATGGTCCGGGAACGCACTCGCTTTGGGGCGCGGTCTACCTCGAGACTCCGGGAACGGCAAGCGACGGATCTGACCGCTACAAGTTGGCGATCCAGCTGACCGGCAAGACGTTGATCACGATCCGAGGCATCGCCCGAGTCAACGAGACCACCGGCGAGATCACGACGAAGTTCGAGGGTCTGCCAGATATCCCGTTCACCGACTTCCGCGTCGAGCTGACCGGTTACAAGAAGACCGTCGCCTCTGTGACGACCTACTTCCCGCTGCTGCTCAACCCGGAGGGCGTCGTTGGCTCTCCCAGCACGGTCCAGGCGAGCGCCAACCTCACGCCGCACTCGGGCACCGCTCCCGTCACGCGTAGCTCGACGCTGTCAATCGATGCTGCACTGGCGAAGACATTCACGCCCACGACCACCTCGGACATCAGCCCACTGACCAGCGGCGGGCATCCGACCGCCGAGTTCAACATCTCGCGCGGTGACGGCCAGCAGGACATCAAGAACGTCGCGATGCAGCTCCCGGCCGGCTTCCTCGGAAGCGCCGCCGCTGTGCCGCTCTGCCCGCTTGGCAGCGCCTCTGCAGGTACCTGCAACGACCAGAGCAAGGTTGGAGACGTCGTCGCCGAGATCGGCCAGTACGGCCAGAAACTGACGCTGCCCGGAAAGGTCTACCTGACCGAGGGCGTCGGCGGAGACATCGCCGGAATGTCGATCAAGGTGCCCGCGAAGGCCGGTCCGTACGACCTCGGTGACTTCATCACCCAGGGTCGTATTCAGATCCGCCCGAGCGACCACGGCATCACCGTGAACTTCGTTGACGTGCCGAAGATGTTCAAGGGCGTCCCGACGCACATCCAGAACATGGACATCACGCTGCCGGGTATCGCGCAGAGCACGCAGAAGCCGTTCCTCTACAACGCCTCGGACTGTTCGCCGTTCAGCATTGTCACGAGCCTCACGCCGTACACCGGCGCCGTCGCAACTGACAGCGACTCCTACCAGGCAACCGGCTGCCCGGCGCGTGCGTTCAACCCCTCGATCTCCTTCGCGGCGACGAGCGCCGGCGACGATCGCACGGCACCGTCCTGGACGATCAAGATGCGCACCGACACGGGCGACTCGACGCTGAAGTCAACGACCGTGGTGCTGCCCTCGGTGATGACCGTGAACGTCGCGGGAATCAGCGACGCCTGCCCGGCCGACCTCGTCGCGTCGCGCAGCTGCCCGGCGACTTCGAAGATCGGCACTGTGACCGTTGATACGCCGCTGCTCTCCACGCCGGTCACCGGAACCGTCTACATGGCCAAGAGCATCTCCGGCCAGTCGCTGCCGGACCTCCTGGTGGATATTCCTGCCCCGATCGACATGCAGATCCGCGGCGCCAACAGCTTCGTCACCGGAGCCGGTGCCAGCCAGATCAAGAGCACGTTCAACAACCTGCCGGACCTGGTCTGGAGTGAACTGACTATGACCATCTCGGGCGGACCGAAGGGCATCCTTGGTCTTCGCTCCGACGGCAAGTGCGCACCGGCGGCATCGAGCTTTGCCAGCCACTCCGGCCAAGCGGCCAACCAGGACAGCCCGGTCACCGGTCTCACAGCCTTCTGCCAGCGTCTCATCGCCGTCTGCGCAAATCCGGTGGTCAAGGTTTCAACCAAGGGCGCCAAGAGAAGGGGCAACAAGAAGGTTTCGACCGCGCTCTCATTGACCACGGCATCCAACTGTCAGGAAATCAAGTCGGTCCGCGTCTCGTACCCGAAGGGCACGAAGATCAACAAGAAGCTGATCAAGTGGAAGAAGACGAAAAACAAGAAACAGGCCAAGGCCTACGCCAAGAACCTGAAGAACCTGACCGGTAAGGCTGGCACCAAGAAGCTGACCGCCAAGGACTTCGCTGTCTCGGGATCCAACGGCCTGAAGTTCAAGGCTGCCTTCCCGGCCAACTCCCGGACGCTGACGATCAACACGAAGTCCAGCGCGCTGGTGCCGTCGTACAAGACCTTCTGCGGCCACGTGACCAAGAAGAAGTACAAGAAGAAGTACAAGACCGCGCTGAAGAAGTGCCAGAAGAAGAACGTGACCTACACGTTCGAGATCACGAACGTGGATGGCACGGCTTATCGCTACAACTACGTGGCGCCGGCTGGAAGCAAGTTCTTCAAGTAAGCCGCGGTTCTTAGCGAGATTTCTTCCAAACCCTGGCCCATGTGGGCCGGGGTTTGGCATTTAAGTGGCTCAGGTACGCGTCGCCCTCACGACGTACTGCGTTGCTCCGGTGACCAGCAGCAGTAGTACCCCCGGAACAATGAAGAACGCGCCGACTCCAGATGAACCGAGCCCGCCTGCGATGGCAACGAACGCGCTGAAGACCCAAGCCATGTTGAGCGCGGCCTGATCGGCGTCCTTGCGCGCAATGTGGAGAAGAATCGCGACAAAGACTCCGAGCGCGAGCGGCGCGAATGCGAGAACGGCCCCGCCAGCGCCGCTGTCCTCGACGATCGTCCTCTCGATGACCGATTCGCCGGCGTCGGAAATCAAAATCGTGGTGATCGAGCCGACCGTGAACGCGTAGACCGCGAAGGCGACTCCGTAGAAGATCGGAAACAGAGAGATGAGCCCCGCCATACGGCTCAGGCGATCGCGTGACTCAGGCGAGCTCATTCACACACCGTGCGCTTCGTTCCAGGCCGCGGCAGCTTCACGCAGACCTTGGCCGTGAGACGGTTGGATCGCCGCACGTGCGTGCCAAAGAAATCGTTTCGGCTCGTGCCGCCGAGTGATCGCAGATGCGAGCGCGCGCTCGAGGTAGGTGATCGCGACGAGCACGCGCACGATCCCCGCCTGAGCTGCCCCATGGTGCTTGCGCATGTAGAGATCGCGCCCGCGGTGATACTCCACGATCCGCCGCCTCGCAGAGTCACCGTGGGAGAGCCCCTCGCGGTGAAAGACCTTCGCGCCAGGCACGTAGAGCGTGTAGCCGCCGGCGTCAGCAAGTCGCTTGCACAGATCCACCTCATCGCCGTAGACGAAGAAGTCCTCATCAAGGTTCCCGATTGCGTTCGAGCGTTCGGTTCGCAAGAGCAACGCCGCAGACTGAGCCCAGTCAACCCGGCGAGTCTCGCTGCCACCGCTCTGAACAGTGAAGACGCGATGCAGCCAGAAGACACCGGCGAGCGCCGTGCCAACGCTCGTGAACTTCCAAGCACACGGCTGCGCGACTCCGTCGGCGTTCATCAGCAACGCGCCAGCAGCAGCGGCATCGGGATCAGCTCGCAGCGCCTCGATCAGGGCAGCGACCGCACCTTCGGTGATTTCGGAATCCTCGTTGAGCAGCAACGCAAACTCACCCCGAGCCTCACGCAAGAGCCGCGAGTCATTCGCCGCCTTGCCCTCACGCCGCGTCAGCTGAATCAACCGCACATGCTCGCGCCCAGCCGCGTACTCCGGCGACCCATCATCAGAAGCATTGTCAAGCAGCAGCGTCTCGTAGGAAACGCCCTCCGGCGTCCAATTCTCGATCGCGTCGAGGCACTTCTTCAGCAGCTCGCCGCCGTTGGTGTTGACGATGCAATACGACAGATCCACGGCCGCGAGCGTACCGGCCGCCGCCTCGCCCAGCGATAATCCCCCGATGCGCGTCCGAGTCGTCGATCCACCTGCCTACACGCCGCCCTACGACCACGCGCTCTGCGCGGCGCTCGCTGCTGCCGGGGCGGAAGTTGAACTGGTCACCTCCGAGTTCCGCCACGGCCCGCGCCCGGCGCCGGACGGCTACGCGCTGAACGATCACTTCTACCGCGTGAACGGCCCGATGCCGATCAAGCTCGCGCAGCACCCGATCGACATGTTGCGCCTGCGCCGCTTGCCCAAGTCCGATGTCACGCATTTCCAGTGGCTGCCGATCCAGGCGATCGATCGTCACCTGCTGCCCAAGGGCCCGACGGTCCTGACGGCCCACGACGTGATCCCGCGCGAGCCGCGCCCCGGCCAGCTCGGGGCGCTGGGCAAGACCTACAACGCGGTCGACGCGGTCGTCGCTCACAGCCGCCACGGCCGCGACGTCCTGATCGAGGCGCTGGATGTGGAAGCGGCGAAGGTCCACGTGATCCCTCACGGAGTCTTCGAACACCTCACCAAGGTCCCGAACCCCAAGCCGCTCCCACCCGAGCTCGCCGCCGTCGAGAAGCCAGTCGTCCTGCAGTTCGGATTGATGCGCCCCTACAAGGGAATCGACCTGATGCTCGAGGGCTTTGCCGCCGCTGACCCGGACGCCGAGCTCTGGCTCGCCGGCGCCGCGCGCATGGACACCGAAGTTCTCAAGACACTCGCCAGCAACCTCGGCATCGCCGACCGCGTCCGCTGGATCGAACGCTTCATCGGTGACGACGAGCTGGCGGCCTACTTCGAGCGCGCCGACGTGGTCGCGTTGCCGTACCGCCAGATCGACCAATCGGGAGTGCTTTTCACCGCGCTCGCATTCGGCAAGCCGCTGCTGCTCACGCGGGTCGGAGGCTTCAGCGAAATCGCGGATGATCACCAAGCAGCGCTCGCCGTCGCACCCGACGACCTGACCGCCATCGCTCGCGGCCTGACCGAGCTGCTCGGTAACGATTCCGAACGCGAGCGTCTCAGCGCTTCCGCGATGGTATTGGCGGACGGCGAATTCGGTTGGTCCGCGATCGCACAGAGAACTTTGGAGCTCTACTCAGCTCTCCTGTAGCCTGCGAGTGTGAAGCGTTCGCAGCTGTCTATCCCGCTCTCCTTTGTAATTCTCGCGATCGCCGCTGCATCCGCGTCGGCAGCCACTCCCTACGGAAGCAAGCTTGCCTATCCGCCGAACCAAACACCATGCGGCTTTGCGTCCAACGCCGGTTCGGGTCCCACCTGGGTTCCAGGCGCATATGCGTACTGCACCTTCATTCAACGGACGGCACCGTTGTCGCTGGCTCATCCGGCAGTAAATCCCATTCAAAGCTCGGGAGTGATCACCCAAGTACGAACCTCGTTCGGCACGCCACCGCCCGCGACGTCGGGTGGATCGATCGCGTTGCAAAGCTTCGACGGTGCGGACCTGCGAGCCGACAAGGTCTCAGACCCGATCCTCTTGCCAGCGTCGCCGGGGACGTACGCATTTCCCACTCGCCTTCCGGTGACCGCGGGCCAGCTCATCGGCCTTCGCCTCGGAATGCGAATCGGATCGATCAATCCCGGTGGCGCCATCTCGATCCCGGTTGCCTTTGAGGACACTGGTTCTGGCAGTGCGGGCACGTTCACCGGTCAGTTCGGGACGGTCGCACCCGGGTCAACCGCCTCGTCATCTTCAATCAACGTCACGAACGGATTGCTTCAGCTCGCTTGGGACGTCGAGCCCGACGAGAACGGCGACGGTTTCGGCGACGAGACGCAGGACGCCATCGCTCCACTACTGCGCCGGGACGGATCTCGCAAGCAGCGCGTTGTCTTGCGCAAGAGCGTCCGCCTCGCGGTGACGTCCAACGAATCTGGATTCGTCAACGTCTCGGGAACCATGCGCATCGGCGCCGCGAAGAAGTCGACGAAGCTCGCGGCGCAAGATTTCCCGGTGGCCAGAGACGTGAACACAAAGATTGCATTCGTCGTCAAGAAGAGTCTCCTGAAAAAGATCTCTGCAGGGTTGAAGAAAAAGCGGACGGTCACGATCAAGCTGGTGGTCGTCGCCCGTGACCGTGCTGGCAACCCATCAGCACCTCAGACGCTCAAGCTCACAGCCAAGAAATAGCCACAGCGCCGCGACCCGCGATAATCGACGCCCGATGCGCACCGCCCTCGAGATCATCTTCTGGCTGTCCGCTGGCCTGCTCATCTATGCGCAGTTCGGCTACCCGCTACTGCTCGCGATCTTCTCAGGGCCCGCGCCGCAGGCGCCGAGCAAAGCCGACTACCCAAGCGCCACCCTGATCATCGCCGCCTACGCCGAGGCCACCGTGATCGAGGCCAAGGTCAAGAACGCCCTCGCGCTCGACTACCCACGCGAGTGCCTGCAGATCATCGTCGCCTGCGACGGTTCGCCAGACGACACGCCGGCAATCGCCCGCGCAGCAGGAGCCGACCTCGTGCTCGACCTCCCGCACGGCGGCAAGATGGCCGCGCAGAACACCGCCGTCGAGCAGGCAACCGGCGAAATCCTCGCCTTCAGCGACGCCAACACAATGTGGGAGCCCGACGCGCTCAAGCGCCTCATCGATGCATTCGAAGAACCCGGCATCGACTACGTCTGCGGCCGGGTCAACTTCGTCAACGAGACCGGCGACAACCAGGAAGGTCTCTACTGGCGATACGAGATGTGGCTGCGCGCTCGCGAGTCTTCGTTGAGGTCAGTCACCGCAGGCAACGGCGCGATCTATGCGGTTGACCCCGCGACCTACAAGGCGATCTCCCCCGTAACCGGCCACGACCTTACGCTCCCATTCCGCACCGTCAAACTCGGCGGCCGCGCAATCGACGCACCAGCGGCCCGCGCCTCCGAGGTCATGGTTCCGAACATCAGCGGTGAGTTCAAACGCAAGCGCCGCATGATGAGCTTTGCCTGGCCGATCATTCTCGGCGGCGGGATGCTCAAGCCCAAGGGTTACGGCGCGACCTACACGTGGATGATCTTCTCGCACCGCGTACTGCGTTACGAGGCGCCGTTCCTGCATCTGGCCGCGCTGATCACCAGCGCGATCCTCGCGCCGGAGTCCACGCTCTACCTCGTGCTCCTGATCCTCCAGCTTGCGCTTCTGCTCGCCGCACTCATTGCGCCGATCATCAAGTTCAAGCCCTTCTTGGTCGCTCGCTACTACGTGCTCACAACTGCGTCTGTCGCGCTCGGGTTGGTGGACTACATGAGGAAGGGCACCGAGCAGATCCTCGACGAGGGCTGGACGCCGCCAGAAGGAACGCGTTAGCCAGCCGTCAGCTGCTCTCGAAGCTCCACGAGCTTGGCCTCAAACTTTGGAACTTCGCCTTCGGCGTGCCTTTCGCGCCAAGTGACTCTTGAGAATTCGTATGTGTTCGAGCGAAATCTCGACACGCTCTGCGTCAGTGCGGGTCATAGGCCAACTGCCTCCTCAAGAGCTGACGATCGAATTTTTCCCCTCAACCCACGCGACGGAATCACGTCGACGTCATGGTCGAGAACCTTGTGAATTTCGCGCTGGAGTCGAGCTAGGTCCACGAGGGTGAAAGGGGATTCGATGTCGATCAATAGGTCGATATCGCTGGCCGGTCCGTCTTCGCCGCGGGCGACGGAGCCGAACACGCGAACATTTGAAGCCCCGGCATTCTGGACCTCAGCGAGCACCAGATGGCGATGACGCACGAGCTTCCGCCCGAGCTCCGTCTTCGGTTTGAACCGTGGCGGAGACAACTTCAAGAGTCGCGAGACTTCGGGCTGACTCCGGCCCAGGCTCGCGGAGATCTCGCGCTGAGTCATCCCCGCCTGGTGGGCATCCGCAACCGAGTTCACGAGCAACTCACGAGCCTGTGCACGCAATTGTTCAGCTGTTTCCGCCGACTCCGCGAGCCGCCGTTCGATCACCGCGTGGAAGTGAGTGGGTGTGACGACCGTCGGCATCGACCAAGTATAGCAATTGCTATCAAACCGAGTAAGCGATAATCCCGCCCAAGATGCGCCGCGCCTTCGACATCCTCGTCTCCGCCCTGGCGCTGCTCGTCGCCAGCCCGATCCTGCTCGGCGCAATCCTCTGGATCGTCATCGAATCCCCAGGCTCGCCATTCTTCCGCCAGCGCCGCGTAGGCAAGGACGGCCAGGACTTCATGCTCATGAAGCTGCGCACGATGGTCAAGAACGCCGAGTCCAAGGGCGCCGGCCTCGCAGTAGACGAGAACGACGACCGCATCCTCAAATCAGGCGCGTTCCTCAGGCGATTCTCGATCGACGAGATCCCGAACCTCATCAACGTCCTAAAAGGCGAGATGAGCATCATCGGGCCAAGGCCAACCGTGCGCGCCCAGGTGGACAAGTACAACGAGCACCAGCTTCGACGACTCGAGGTCAAGCCCGGCATCACCGGCTGGGCTCAGGTCAACGGCCGGGCGGCACTGCCCTGGAGCGAGCGCATCGATCTTGACGTCTGGTACGTCGATCACCGCAGTGCAAAACTCGACGCGCAGATCATGCTGCGAACGATCAAACTCCTGTTCAGCGGCGACGACCTCTACCGAGGCGAAACCGGCGGATGGAAATAGCCCGCTAGGCCCGACGCTTCTTGCGCTCGGAAGCGCCGTCCTTGCCGACAACCTTCGGCGACCAACAATCCTCGACGAAGTCGATCACTTCGCCGGTGATGCGCGCCGGCGTCAGGCGCAGCTCGGCGATCGAATTGGCGTCGATCAGCCGGGCGTCCGGCAACAGCGCGGCAAGGTCCTTGGCGTCGTTGTACGGGTGGATCGGGTCGTAGTGGTGACCGATCACGAGCGTCGGCTGCTTGATGTTCTTGCGTTGCTCCTGGGTCGGAGCGATCTGGCCGTAGAAGAGGCCCTTCAAGATGTCGACCGTTGACTTCGGGTCGCGCTTCACAAGATCCAGCAAGATGTTCGCGCCGAACGGCAGTGGTGCTTCTGGGATCAGGCGCGCGGCGCCGGACATGACCTGCGCCACCGGCTCGGCCCACTCAGACAGTGCGGCCAGCGGCGTGAAGAAGAGCGGTCCGCCGATCATCGCGTTCTCAAGCGCTGGCATCTCGGTCACCAGGCCGCGCACGCGCGACGGGTTGTTAGTGGCCAGCATCAGGGCGATGTTTGCGCCCAGCGACGTACCGACAAGCACGGCCTCTTTGATCTCCAGATCCTCGAGCACCGAGTCGATCGCCGCGGCGTAGCGCGGGATGTCCCAGTTGTAGAGGTGATCGCGGTGGCCGTCGGACTTGCCGTGACCAGGCAGCTCGATCGTGATCGCCATGTTGCCGTTCTCGGCGAGCGCGAGTGCGAGCGGCTCCTGCATGCGAGCGCTCATCATCAAACCGTGGATCAGGACGACGACGCGCTTGCCGCGGCCGTAGGTCTCGTAGGCCAGACGGTGTCCCTGGAACGTTGAGTAGCCCGGTGCCATTGCGTAAATCTACAGCGTTACCGCCGAATTACAAGGTGCGAAGCGTCACAGAGGCCAGCTGAACCCCCGACGCTCCTCCGGCGGTGGCACCGGAAGCGGCGACGCAGGCGCATTCTCGACCGGTTCGTTCACGTGGTAGGCGATCGGCGATGCGTCGTTCGGGGTGTCGGGATAGAACACGCTGGCTACCGCATGCAGGTGGCCGCGACCGACCGACAGCTCGAACTGCCCGCCGGAATACATCTCGATGTCGTGGGCGTCGCAGTACTCGATCACGGCGAGCAGCTCAGACAACGGGCCGAACCGCGACGGCTTGATGTTCATCCCGCGCGGCGCGAACTCCAGCGCCTCAATGTCTGCCACTGAATGCATCGGCGCGTCCCAGGTCAGTCGCTCGACAACTCCCGGCGCTTCAAGCAACGGGCGCGTCTCATCGGTGAACGCCGCATCCTCGATCCACGCGTCGGGGAAGCACTCGATCGAGTTGCGGTACATCTCCTCGGTCGGCGGATTGTCAACCGGGCTGTCGGTGTAGAAGCCCTTCAGGTCAACCTGGCGGACCAGGCCGGTCTCGCCGAGCTGCTCGAACAGCTCGCGCGACCACGAGTTCTCGGCGTCGAGCTTGAACTCGAGCCACGGCGCCACGCGGAGCCAGTTCGCAACGCGAGAAAACTCCGGTGGTTCGCCCAGGCGCAACGAAAGAATGAACCGCACCGGCGAATACTCGCGCCCAAGCGCTTCGGCAAAGTCCAACCCGTTCTGGCGCAGCGCGAGGTCGAGTGCGGCGCTCTCAAATCCCCACGTTCGGTAGTTTGGCGAGGCAGCGTTTAGCGGCGGGGCGACCCACAGCGGCAGCGTCTGGAGGTGCTTCGAGAACTCGTCGAACGTGCCGTCAAAGGTCAGGTCGATCTTCGCGTCCTTCTGCAGGACGTCGTGATCGAGCGTGTCGTACGTGACGTCCTCGCCGCGCCCGGTCTTACCAAGGCCGTGCACGACGATCTCGGTCGTCACGCGGTCGAACCCACTGGAGACGGCTAACTCATGGCGGACAAATTCAGACGACTCGATCTTCAGCGGGAGATCCGCGAACGCGGCGTAATAACTCATCGCCGAATCTAATCAGCCCGGTCCGCCGGATCTCCCACTGCGTCCTGCCTAGCTACTTGACTGTCAGTTCCTTGTACATGCCTTGCGAGTAGTGCCCGCTGATGTTGCAGACCAGTACGTACTTGCCTGCTGCGAGGTCGAGCGAGTTCGCTCCGGACTTACCGGCCTCCAGCTCGCTGATCTCGCCAACGCTGTCCTTTTCGCTGACCCTGCCGTCTTTGACCGGAAGATCTGCGGCTGGCGTGTCGGTCTTCAGTACGATCAACTCATGCGGGGCCGCTCCGTCGTTCACCGCCGTGAAGTCAACCTTCCCGGCCTTCGCGACTGGAGCGTTGGTGTCGATGGACCATTCGGTCAGCTTCGCGTCGATCATGCTGACCGGGGCGCTGTTCGAAGCGCTTGACTGGGCCGCGCCGGAGCGCCCGCTGCTCGCATTTGAATCCTTGTTGGAGCCGCAGCCGGCGATCGCAAATGCGGAGGCGACCGCGACGACGACGAGCGCGACTGCGCTCTTTGATGAGCTCATCGGTTTCATCTGTCTCCTGAGATATCGGGGCGAACGTGACTGCATAAACCTATCGCTCTATGCGCAGCCACTGACTCCCCGTTCAGGTAGTTTTCAGGCGATGAAACTCGAAGGGATCCACCACATCACGGCGATCACCGGCGACGCACGGAAGAACGTCGAGTTCTACGTCGGCACGCTCGGTTTGCGCCTGGTCAAGAAAACCGTCAACCAGGACGACCCGACGGTCTACCACCTCTTCTACGGCGACGAGCGCGGAGACCCGGGCATGGATCTGACCTTCTTCGAGTACCCCGGCGCCGTCCAAGGCCGCGCTGGCGCGGGCTCAGCGCACACAGTTGGTTGGCGCGTCGGCAGCGAGGCGACGCTCGATTTCTGGGAGCACCGCCTTGCGAAGGAGGGTTTTGAATCAGCGCGCGAGGACGGCGGCCTGACCTTCAAAGATCCAGAAGGCCTTCGCCACCTGCTGACGGTTTACTCGGGCGACCAACCGCCGCTCAGCGCGATCGCCCCCGACATCCCGGCCGAGCACGCGCTGCTTGGCTTCGACGGCGTTCGTGCCTACGCGGCCGATCCGGCGCGCAGCGCGGCTCTACTTGAAGAAGTCCTCGGCTTCAAGCAGAGCGAGACCGGAGAGTGGACCGTGGGCGGCGATCAGCGCTCCTCGTACTACGTCTACGACCAGGCCCCCGACGCCCCGGGCATCCAGGGAGCGGGCAGCGTCCACCACGTCGCCTTCGCGACCTACCCGGAGGATCAGGACCGCTGGCAGAAGCACATGGCCACGGCCGGCGCGCAGGCGACTCCCGTGATCGACCGCTTCTACTTCAGGTCGATCTACTTCCGCGAACCGTCAGGCATTCTGTTCGAGCTGGCGACGATGGGACCAGGGTTCACGGCCGATGAGCCGCTCGAGGAGCTTGGCCTGAATCTCTCGCTGCCGCCGGACTACGAGCACCTGCGTGAGCGCCTGGCGGGAGTCCTCACGCCATTACCCGATCCTCGCGGCGAGCGGGCAGGCATCTCCAACGACTGAATGCGCGTGCGCTGCGCGGCGGCGGCGGGAACTCGAAGGAGCTGACTCATCGCCGCAGCCGGTAGACGAACTTCGCCACACTCACCGCTCAGGGCGGCATTAGTTCGGGCGATCCCCGAACCCCACACGCCGAGCAGCACTATCTGAGCTTCAGCGAACAAGCAGGAAAGCGCGCCGCCGCTCATTCCGGCGCTCATCGACCGGTCATCGTGATCCGTGAATCCATCTGACCGGGCACCTTGAGCGCCAGGAAGGGGCGATCGCTTCTCTTCCTGGGAGCAATGACCCGGGCCGAGAACTGCGTGAGCACCAGTTTCGTCTGCTTTGAGTAGGACTTGCGAAACAGAGGCGGAAGCTTCGAACGAGTGGGAATATCAACGCGGACCACGCCGTCCTTGCTGACCGGCAAAACAAGGTTGATCGACTGTCCTCGGAAAGGCTTGCTGGTTGTGACGACCGCAAGCATGCGGGCGGGCTCACCGCCCCGGGGCTTGTAATTGAAGAGCCTGATCTTTCCCTTGAAGAGCGAGAGCGCACCGTACATATCCGCCGGTTTTCCAGGTTCCCCGAGGATTCCGGCGACCGACCCATCCCCGACCCGTGACGACTTGGGGCAAGTTGCCGGATCACCATTGGTAGGGAGGCGTGCTCGGCAGACAGAAAGACTGTCGGAGTCTCCGTTGAATCGGGCTGACGGCGAGTGAACTTCGATTCGAGCGATTTCGTCCGGAGTCTCCGACGGCGTGGCGGCGACACTCGTGGCAGTCACCTTCAGGCTGATTTCCCGACCGGCGATCGTCGTTCCCGCGCCGCCAAACGTCACACTCGTCCGTCCAAGCGCTGCGGCAGCCACACCCGTGGCGCTGACGAGAGCCGCGCACACAAGCGCGAAGAATGCAAGTCGCCTCAGTGGCCTGGCTAATTGCATGTTCCAGGCTTCTCAGTACACGTTCGAATTCGCGCCGTATCGGCCTGAATCTCGTTCATTGTCTTCTCCAGGTCCGTCAGGACCGGTCCGAACCCGACCACAAGATCCGAAGTGCTCTTGAATTCCTTGTCGATCGACCTGAGTCGCTTTGAAACCGAGCGAAGCTGCGGCGTAGCGCCGGAAAACTCATTCATTGAGGCGAGCAGGCTCTGCAGGAGTGCTGGCAGCTCATAGAGCGTGGCTGTACTTGTGCTCATGATTTCGAGCTGACCCAACGCTTGTTCGATCGGAGTCTGGAACTGCCGCTTGGTCTGATTCAGTTCTTTGAGCAGCGAACGCGATGTTCCGGCGCTCGTCGGCGCTGGCAGGCTGGGCACCGCCGCCTGTTCGCTCTGCGCAACCTTGGAGCTGGCCGGGCTCTCATCATCCTTCCGGACGATCTGCAGCAATAGGACGTTCGTGATGATCAACAGCACCACGATCCCGATTGATGCCGCAAGAAGCAGTTTTTGCCATGGCTGCATGGCGCCGAAACCTTCACCGTTCATGCGGATCCGTTCCCGGAACTAGCCCGTTCCAGCGTGTCTCATTGATAGTTCCCCCATACATCGCCTGCTCAGGCTACCTGCAGAATGAGTCGCCCGTGCCCGCTGCAAACGAATAATCTATGCCCGAGCAACTACAAGTAACTCACTAGTGTTAGTGTCGATTTATCGGTAGTAACAACGGGAACGTCACGGAGGGGAGCCGGATGGAGCCTCAAGCGAGCCTGCTGCGCCTGATTGGAATTTCGAAGTCTTACGGCTCGGGAGACCAAGCTGTTCGCATTCTCAATGATGTTGATTTCAATCTTGCGCGCGCGGAGTTCGTCGCGATCAAGGGTCCTAGTGGCGCTGGGAAGTCGACCTTGCTTCACATCGCTGCCGGACTCGACCATCCGACGGAAGGCACGGTCGTTTTCGACGGCTCGGATCTTGGAATGATGTCGGAAAACGACCGCACCATGTTTCGTCGCAAACACCTTGGATTCGTCTTTCAGTTCTTCAACCTCGTTCCCGGGATCGACGTTCGCGACAACGTGGCCCTGCCTCTGCTGCTTGACGGTATGCCGCGTGGAGAGGCCGCGGAAACGGCTGCCGAGGCGATCAGGGAAGTCGGTCTCGGCCATCGGATGGACCACCTCGCTGGAGAACTCTCAGGTGGGGAGATGCAACGAACAGCCGTCGCCCGCGCGATCGCGCCAAAGCCGGCATTGATCGTGGCCGATGAGCCGACCGGCAATCTCGACACGCAGACTGGTGATGCGGTTCTCGATCTGCTTGCGGGACTCTGCGCTGAGCGCGCAACGGCGATATTGATGGTCACGCACGAGGACCGTGCTGCTGCCCGGGCAGATCGCGTGGTTGAGGTCCGGGACGGACGACTCACCGATCACGCGGTTGCCGACACGGCCATCGCAGAACGGCGACTGTCGGGATGAATGCGGCCGGGCCGCTGTTTCGGCTCTCGCGAAGGCGACTCGCCTCGCGTCCACTGCGCACGGCACTGAGCGTCGTGTCAATTGCCGCTGCGGTTGCGTTCGTGTTTGCGGTGCAGGTGATCAATCTCAGCCCGTCTGCTTCGTATCGCGAACTCGAGGATGCGGTTGGGGGCAAGGTTGATGTCTACATGGCGTCTCGTTCCGAACTGGGCGTGCCAGCCCGGCTCTTCAGCCGCATCGAGGAAGTCCCGCAAGTTCAGAGCGCGGCCCCGATCACGCAGCAGCTCGTCACGGTCTCGACCGCAGAGGACTCGACGCGGGTTGCAATGATCGGCGTCGATGAACGCCTGAAAGAGTTTCGCCCGAAGGCAGCCGACTCCGAGCTCTTCCAAGCCCGAGATGAGTCCGCCAACGGGCTTTACCTGCCGCAGCACGTCGCGCGCCAGATTGCGGTCGGCCCTGGCGACCAAGTCTCGGTCCGGTACAACGCTGAAGTTCGAACGGCGCTCGTCGCTGGGGTGCTCGATGAACGGTCATCCGACGCGCTGAGTGGACTCTCTGTGGTGCTTGCCCCGCTCGGCCTCGCGCAGAGTCTCACTGGAACCGGCGGAAGGTTGACGCGCGTGTTGGTGAAGCTCCGAGGCCCGCAGGATCAGCAGACTGCTGCCGCGTTGGCCAGCGCGAGCGAGGGACTGCTTGATGTGCAGCAAAAGGGTTCGGAGGCCGCGCTGTTTGACAGCGCGACCTGGATCGAACGCCAGACGGCGTCGCTCTTCGCTGCGCTGACGCTCCTGATCGGCGCGCTGCTCGTTTTCAATGTCGCCGCGCTGAACGCGATCGAACGGCGACGCGACGTAGGAGTGATGAGAATGATCGGCGCGACCCGGCGGGTGATCCTGCTCCATACGGTCGCCGAGGCGGCGCTGCTCGGAGTCGTCGGGTCGGTGCTTGGGGTCCTCCTCGGTCGGGTGCTCCTGACGCTGATCGCGGGCAGCGGCCCGGAGTACCTATCGGCGGCATTCTTGGCCAGTCCCGGAATCGTGGTGCCCGCGGGACTGGTTGCGCTTGCCGTCGGCGCCGGGACGATCGCGGCGGTCGTTGGGGCGACGATTCCAGTCGCCTTGCAGCTTCGGTCTGAAAGCGCAACGAATCCAGCTGCGGAGTCATCGGCCAACGGTTCGCCACGCACGCTCGGATTTCGCACCGTTTTTGCCTGCGCGGTGCTTCTCGCAGGCACGGTCTTCGCCCTCGTCGTTCCCTCTGGCATATCGGTCGGAATCCTCTTGTTGATCCTGGGCGTGGGGGTCCTGATGCCGACGATCGTTCGGCTGGCGGTGAAAGCCGCTAGCAGCGCCATGCCTCGTCCGGGGGGTCCGGCCCGGCTCGGAATCGCCGAATTCGTTGCGTTCCCCGGGAGGGCTGTGGCACTCGCCTCGATCTGCGCGATGTCCTTTGGAACACTTGTGCTTATAGGCGGATCCGCTGCGAATCTGGAGAGGGGGATTGCCTCACTGGGTGGCAATATGTTCGACGCGGGTGATCTTTGGCTCTCAGTGGATGGGCCCGAGAACAGAATCGGAACCCAGGGCTTTGACGCCACGCAGTTCGAGAGCGTGCGTAAGATTTCTGGCGTCAGCGAGCTTCGCCCATACCGTCTCACCTATCTTGATTTCGATGAACGGCGAGTCTTCGTGATCGGCTACGCGCCGGGAGTGACGAGGCAACTCAACGGAAACGAATTCATCGTCGGCGACAGGGAGGCGCTCTCCAAAGGCCTTCCACGAGTCGGAGATGTGGCAGTCAGCCAAGCGCTGGCGCGGCGCGAAAAGCTGCGACTCGGGCAGCGCTTCGATCTGCCCACACCGACCGGAATCCAGCGCGTGAGGTACGTCGCGACCATTAGTAACTACGGCTGGCAGGCTGGCGCAATCACGATGGGGGGAACGACGTTCACCAAAGCGTGGGGCAGCGAGGAGGCGTCGATGCTCGGGGTGAAGTTGTCTCCGGGAGCCCCCCTGGCGACTGTGGACAAGCAGCTGCGCGCGCAGCTCGGCGCGGACTCAGGCTTCCGGATCGAGACTCCAGCACAGGGCGTTGAACGCGGTCGTGAGAACGTCAAGCTGGCGCTCTCGCGCCTGAAGCAGATCGAACTCACGGTACTGATCGGTGCGATCCTGGCGGTGACCGCAAGCGCACTGACCGCGGTGAGTCAGCGTCGTCGCCGAATCGCAGGACTTCGTGCGATCGGAATGTCGCCAGTTCAGACCGCGACAGCACTCTTCGTCGAGATGAGCTTCGTTCTCCTGGTAGGAGCGATTGTCGGGGTCGCGCTGGGCCTCGCGGGGCAGCGCATTCTGCTGTCAACGTTTGAAGAAGTCGGCTTTCCAGCCCACTTCGCGATCGCTCCTGGACCGCTGATTGCCGTTGCGGCGGCACTGCTATTGATCGCCGTCGTATCTACGTTGCTGTCAACGCGAGAGGCGCTTCGTCGCTCGATCGTTGACGATCTGGCATTCGAGTGAGTCAGCGATTCAACAGGAAGGCGCGCGAGATCACTACGTTTCGTCGCCACCTGGGGACCACCGGACACCCTTCCGCGCAGCCATAGCCCTCGCGCTCAATCTGCCGCAGTATTTCTCGATAGAGCGAAGCGCAGGCTCCGGCGGCACGCCCGCCCTCGGGAAGAAGTCGGCTCACAGGCTCGCCTTCGTCAAGCCACGCGTCTGCGCGCGTGATCTGGTCTTTCAAGAGCAACTCCCTGTGCCCGGGATCGGTCGAACCGAATCGCCTCACAGTCTCACCGGCGATATAGCAGCGTCCTTCGAGCCGGTCGAGATCGATGTCGCGCAAAATGTGCGCACGCTGCACCCCGATACCCAGCGCGGTGATCCTGCGTTCTGCCTCATCAGACCTCGCGCCCGCAATCTGGGCAACCATCACACCAACGGCCCCGGCGACACGGCGGCAGTAGAGATCCACGTCCTCCTCAGTCTCGACTGTGGAGCCGACCATGTCATGGCGCATGGCCAGGCAGAAGTCAGCGACGGGCTCCGGCTGCAACCCACGCCTCGCCGAAAGATCGGCGAAGACCGCTGCCTCGTGACCCGTTGCCGATTCACCCTGGCTCCAGGCCTCGACGGCACCAAGGCGTTGTTCTGCATCTTCCTGACGCTCATCCACGAGGTCATCAAGTGTGCGCAGCGCGCCGTACAGGAGTCGCAGATCGCGCCGCAAGCCACTGGGAAGGAGCAATGCGACCGACGTGAACGTGCTGTCTCGCCCGGGTCGCCGCGGTTGAACGGCTGTTTGATCCGACCCCGAAAGCTCGGCAACGGTAGGGTCGAAGGCCGGTTTCCGCATTGGATCCATCCTAGAACGATGTCGTGCCAGCGGGCGTTTCGCCAGAAACATGAGTTCTCGGGAGCACTGCCGACAAGATCGTTCCTTCGCCATCCGGACTCAAGATCTCAAGTGAGCCCCCGAAGGCGCTCACTCGTTCAATCAATCCAGCCAGTCCCGAACCAGCCCCAAGATCGGCGCCGCCCACGCCGTCGTCACTGACGATGAGACGTACGTATTCTCCCTGCTCGAGCACCTCAAGAGTCACCCTGCCAGCTCTTGAATGGCGGGTCGCGTTCGCCAAGGCTTCAGCCGCGAGAAAGTAGATCGTGGCTTCGACCTGGTCAGGAAGACGCCGATCCGGGACCTCGAGAACCGCTGCGGGCACCGGGCTGCGATCGGCGAGTGCTTGTAGCGCGCCGGACAGCCCGTTCGAAGACAGGTTCGCTGGGTGTAGGCCTCGAGCGATCTTCCGCAGTTCAATGGTTGCTTCGGTCAATCCATCGACGGCCTGTTCAAAGAGCGCGGCAGCCGCAGCGGGATCGTCAGACAGTTTGGACTTTGCGCGGTTGAGCCCCATCGCGATCGCGAGCAACTGCTGTTGCGCGCCGTCGTGCAAATCGCGTTCAAATCTCCGCCGTTCGGCGTCCGTGGATTCGACGAGACGGAGCCGCGAGCTCTCAAGCTCCTTCACGTGGGCGCGGAGTTCGGCCTCGAGTCGTTTGTTCTCCAATGAAAGCGCCGCCGCGCCGGCCGCTGCCTCGATCAGCTTGGTCTGGTCTCCCATCGACTCGTCGTAGATGATCGCTGCGATCATCTGGCCGTTGGAGTCAACCGTTTGCCAGCGCTGCGTTGAATGCATGTGTGGCGGCTTAACAGGCTGCCCGTCGGCGTCGACGAACTGCTCACGGTCGGGTAGCCAGTAGGCAAGTTGAAGCGTTGGATCGTCGAGCGCCTGAGCGAGTACGTCGCGTAGATCCTTGTCCAGATTCTCGCCATTTGCAAGCATCGCGACCAGATCGCCTACGGCGCCAGCGCGGGTGAAGCGCCCTCGCACCAGCCCGTAGGCGACCGCAGCCGGAATCGATAGCGAGACGGAAAGCACCACGAGATTCAGCGACCGAATCAACTCCCCTGAAGCACCGGCGATGTCACTCACAAAGATCAGAGCAAACACCGCGATGGTGAGCCCTCCGCTCCAGATCACGGGTGCCAGCTGCGAGCGTCGCGACGGCACGGACGCGTACCAGCGCCGCGTCAGCGCGACGGCGAGCCCGATGACCAGAAGTGCATTCAGCGTCAGTCGAGCGGCGGTGATCGCGTTGAACATCGTTTCGTCCGTACGAAGCAGAAGTGGATTGGCGCCGCAAGTCACGCAATCCAACCGCGGATCCAGAACGAACATCGCCGGCCACGCGAGGAGGAACGCATCGAAGTAGCCAAGGGTGATCACGGCGCGTTGGAACCTCGTGTCGAACCGCCCCGTTGGGTAGATCATCAGGAGATGACCGATCAGCACCGGCATCACGTGACTCGCGAGCAGACCAACGACAAGCGGACCACCGGCGTCTGTTGCCTGTAGGCCCAACGGAATTGCGGCGAAGCCGATGGCGACGAGTACCCAGGCGGTGCGGTCACCCGGACGCCGGAGATTGACGACGAGGCCGACCGCGATGAATGAGGACGACGCCAGAACTGCCAGAAGAATCACCGCGACCGGATATCTGACGTTTCCGTTGGAAGGCGCCAAAAGCGCAATCAGCAAGGCGGCCAATATCGTGGTCGCGACGACGACGATGCCCATTCGTACGGCTCGCATCTACGCCCGACCGAGTCTGCGATTGCATTGCATAAGCCGTCTCACGAGAAGCCGGTAGCCTAACCCCGGATGAATAAGGGGATTCTCGTATCGCTCGCGGCTCTCGCGATTGCCGGAGCCACAGGTTGCGGATCGTCTGCAGCCGAGAACTCCGACTCGGCGGGCGCGATTCAGGTGAAGGCACCCGCCCCGCCAGGTGCGACCGCCTGCGCGGCGAACGCACTGCGAACTTCGGCTTCGCCCGACGACCTGGTGCCGAAGCCCGGTACGTATGAGTACGCGGTAAAGGGATCCAGAAAGGTCGTCGGATCCAACGGTGAGGCAACACCGTTGCCTACGAGCATCCAGTTCATCGTCACGCCCGAGCGGAAGTACGGCAACGTCCGCTGCTTCAACGTCCAGCGTCGGTACACGGCGGCGTTGGCCGACACCGCGACCTTTTCTGTACGCGGCGGAGATGTCTACCTCACTCGCCTTGACACGCAGAACGGCGGGGAGTTCATTTCGGTCACACCCGAGCCGCCGGTATTGTCGCTGAACGGCGCGGAGCAACAATGGAGCGGTGAGTTCCAGGGTCCGACGAGTGCGAGATACACGGCGGAAATCGTCGGACTTAAGAAACTCCGAGTCGGCGGTAGTTCCCAGCAGGCAGTCGGAATCGAGTCGGAGACCAAATTCAACGGCGAACTCGACGGCAGCGAGAAGTCTGTCCGCTGGCTCTCGTCACGGGACAACGTGGTGCTGATGGAAACCGTCACACAACGCCGCACGTTTGGTGTCGACCGGCTTGAGATGTCGTACACGGCACGATTCAAGTCTGGCCCTGGCTGAGCTCCTACTGGAGCTCCAGATACTTCAATACCGCGAGAACCCGCCGATGGTCGTCGGGTGTCGCCTCGAGGTCGAGTTTGGTGAAAATCGAACTCACATGCTTTTCTGCCGCGCGGGTCGAGATGGTCATGTGTTCGCCGATCGCGTGATTGGTCCGGCCCTCGGCCATCAATGCGAGCACTTCGAGTTCGCGATCGGACAAGACGTCAAGATCACGCTCACGCGATTTGCGGCCCAGCATGTGGGAGACGATTTCAGGATCGATGGCCGACCCGCCGCTGGCTACGCGCATCAGTGAGTCCAAGAATTGCGGGACGTCGACGATGCGGTCTTTGAGCAGGTAGCCGAAACCGGCAGCTCCGTCGAGGAGCGATTCAGATGTCTGAAACATATCGGTGTATTGCGAAACGACGAGAATGGCAGTCTCGGGAAGTTCTGACTGAATGGTCTTTGCCGCTTCAAGGCCTTCACTGTTGTGGGTCGGAGGCATGCGCACATCGACAATCGCGACGTCGGGCCTGTGGGCGCGCGCCTTGCGCAGAAGGTCATCGGCGTCCCCAGCCTGCCCGACCACTTCCATCCCGGCGTCCCGCAGGAGGCTCACAATGCCTTCTCGCAAAAGCACAGAGTCGTCTGCGACGAGCACGCGCAACGGTCGCTTCTTCTTGTTCATCGCTTCAGTGACCCCCCGAGGCCTGACATAAGACTCTCCCGCATACATGCGCCTAATTGTCCCGGAACGATGAGCCGCTTGTGTTCGGCAAACCACCCGCCCGAGGTTCGGTTAACCGAACCATCGTTCACCAGAAAGCCGAACGCATCGACCGCTCCCTAGACCGAAAATGTGCATGCGAAGCTAGCGACCGCATAGCGGGCTTCCGCAGGGGCCAGGCGCCCAGCGCGGAGCAATGATCGGAGACTCCCCCCGCATTGCTCCGCGCGGCGCGTGTTTGTCGTCGGCCGGAGGACTCGCCGGGACTTGGTTAACAAGGGAAGGCAAGGTCTATTGCTGCGCCGTGCTCGACGCATTCAGCCGCAAGATCGTCGGGTGGTCGATCGACAGCTCGCAGACGACAGCGCTCGTCACCAACGCACTTGGAATGGCCGTTGGCGAACGCAACCCAGGCGTCGGCTCGATAATTCACAGCCACAAGGTCAAGAACGCAGGTCTCGCTCCGTCCATGGGCTCTGTCGGATCGGCCCATGACAACGCAATGATGGAGTCGTTCTGGGCTCGCATGCAGGTCGAGCTGCTCAACCGCAAACGATGGAAGACGAGGATCGAACTAGCAACGGCCATTCACGACTACATCGAGCTCTTTCACAACACCAAGCGCCGGCACAGCGCTCTCAATATGCTGACGCCGGCTGAGTTCGAAACTCAACACCAATCAAACCAACTGGCTGCTTGATTCTCGAATAGCGAGTCCACCAAAGCCGGGGCAGATCATATTCTTATGATCTATAAGAGAGATCAGCGAGCCATTGAACCTATGGGACAACCGAGAATGACCAGTCGACTGCGAGATCGTGTTTCCGAAAATTCGCCCAGCGCTAAGGAGCACGCTGCGATGTTGCCCTCCTCAGCTCCGCTTGACGACAAGATATGGGCGCTGGCCGAACTCTCCCGGATGAACGCGGTCGAGTCCTGCGGCGCCGTGCTGATGTGCACGACCGACAGCGATCCTGTACTGAGGCGGTGCGCTGTGCGTGCACTGGTTGAAATGGATTGCAAACAGGCCCCGTCAGCGCTAACGAATGCTCTGAAGGACAGCTCATCCGCAGTGCGTGCGGCTGCGGCACGCTACTCCCGTCACAGCGCGGACACTGCGGTCCTTGCCGCCTTAAGCTTCGCTGCCTCGTCCGATTCTGATCAGACGGTACGCACTGAGGCGGTTCAGGCGCTGGGTTATTCGCAGGATCGATCGGCCTATTCGGTCGTGGTTGGGAGTCTCGGCGACCACGTCCGACTCGTTCGGCTCGCCGCCGCGAAGACAGCCCTGCGGATGGACAGCGCCGCGGCTCGGCCCGTGGTACGCGCCGCCGCGACGAACGCGAGCTTGGTCGAGAAGCTACTTCTCAGGTGGTTTCTCGTGCGTGACAAGATTCGACTGACGCATCTGTGGAACGGGGTCAAGACGTTCGGGAGGGCGTTGTTCGACTATTTCTTGCCGTAGTGGACATGTTTCGCCTGCCGCATTGGGCGTTGGCGCAAGCGTGCACTCAGTTCTACCACGATGACACGGCAGGCCGACTAGGAATCGTTCAGAACAACACGTTCGACAGCGCCGACCGCCTGACCAACTCCGGCTACGCCTACGACGCCTTCGGCCGCATCACCTCGGCCCCAGGCGCAGACACCGGCGGCACAAGCGCCTTCACCGCGAGCTACTACGTAAACGACCTCGCCAGGTCGATCACCCAGGACGGCGTAACCCAAACACTCGATCTTGACCCGATGCAGCGCATGTCGGTTAAGACCACGACCTCCTCCGGGCCAACGACGACCGAGAGCTACGCCTACGCGGGCGACTCAGATTCCCCGGCCTTCACGCAGAAGGGCGCCGCCTGGAACCGCACCGTCCTGGGCATCGGCGGAGCTGAAGCCGTGCAGGACTCAGCCACCGGCGTGAAGCTGCTGATCCAGAACCTCCGCGGGGACGTTGTGGCGCAGAGCACGACTGCCGGGACCTTGAGCAACTTCTCGCGCGTGGACGAGTTCGGCGTTCCCAAGGCTGCGCTTCCGGCTGGAACGAAGTATGCGTTCCATGGGTCCAAGCAGCGCGAGGCGCTGACTGGTGGCGGGATGGTTGCGATGGGGGTGCGGCTGTATCAGCCGCAGATGGGACGGTTCTTGCAGGTTGATCCGGTGCGTGGGGGGACGGCCAATCCTTATGAGTACCCGAGCGATCCTGTCAACTCTCAGGACCTTGACGGCAAGCGCAGGGCCCGAGTGCGCGTGAGCCTCGGCAAAGAGCGCACGAAAAAGCTGATTCGCAACCTCAAGGCGGAAGCGCGGAGGTTGCGCGACCTAGCTGTAAGACCCGAGCACGTTGTTCCTCTCAAATAGCCTCACGCCGGGCGGCTTGCGACCGAGAGATCGGTGTGGTCTCTCAAAGTTATAGAACTCAAGCCAGCCAGCAAGCGCCGCCGTGCGCTCAGCTGAGCTG